>CAZNTP010000037.1:0-14432 GCA_964575985.1 uncultured Ruminococcus sp.
GGTAAACTACCCTTTAATATGGATGCTGAGGACATTCATATGTTCATTGAGTCAGAGCTTACAAAGCGTATAGGTGACGCGGGTAAAAGACTTCATACTGCAAGAAGCCGTAATGACCAAGTGGCTCTTGATATAAGACTTTATTTAGCGACCGAATGTGAAGAAATCGGCAAGCTGATACTAAATCTGATTGAGGCTATAAAGGACAAGGCGGCTGATAATACCGATGCTATAATGCCGGGCTATACACATCTACAACGCGCTCAACCGATAACCTTTGCGCACCACATTTTAACCTACGCTTTTATGCTAAAGCGTGATTTTGAGCGAATTGGCGATGCGGCGGAAAGAATGCTTTCTCAGTGCCCTATAGGCTCTTGCGCGCTTGCAGGCACTACTTATGATACCAACCGTTATTTTGAAGCCGAGCATTTAGGCTTTAGCGGTATTGTGCTTAACAGTATTGACGGTGTATCTGACAGAGATTTCTGCCTGGAATTAATGTCTGACTTTTCAATTCTTATGATGCACCTATCCCGCTTTTCCGAGGAAATAATTTTGTGGTCAAGCTGGGAATTTAAGTTTGTCGAGCTTGATGACAGCTATACGACAGGCTCCAGCATTATGCCGCAAAAGAAAAATTCCGATATGGCAGAACTGGTAAGAGGTAAGACAGGTAGGGTTTACGGTGACCTAATGGCTCTTCTTACTACCTTAAAGGGCTTGCCGCTTGCATACAATAAGGATATGCAGGAGGATAAGGAAGCTATTTTTGACGCGGTTGATACTGTAAAAAAATGCCTTGGCATTTTCGCGCCTATGGTAGCTACAATGCGAGTGCTTAAAGACAATATGTACAAATCCGCGGGTGAAGGCTTTATTAATGCCACAGACCTTGCAGACTATCTTGTTAAAAAGGGCATGCCCTTTAGAACTGCATATAAGCATGTTGGCGAAATAGTTGGCTACTGCATTAAAAACGGCTTTGTGCTTGAAAATTTACCGCTTGATAAGTATAAGGAGTTTGATTCTTCTTTTGAAGAAGATTTATATACTGAAATTTCGCTTGAGACCTGTGTTAATAAGCGTATTTCGGCAGGTAGCACAGGACCCGAGTCGGTAAAAACACAAATAGATTATATTACGGAGTTTATAAATGAAAAAGGTATTCATTGACGGAAGCGCCGGTACTACAGGTCTTAGAATTGTGGAAAGACTTGAAAGCCGTGACGATATTGAACTAATAAAATTAACTGAAGAAAACCGTAAGGATTTAAAGGCTCGTAAAGAGGCTTTAAACAGTGCGGACATTGCCTTTTTGTGCCTGCCCGATGCAGCGGCTATAGAGGCGGTTTCCTTAATTAAAAACGATAAAACGGTAGTTCTTGATACCTCAACCGCTCACAGAACGAACAGTGATTGGGCATACGGTTTCCCTGAGCTTTCCGAAAAAGCAGAAGAAAAAATCAAGAATTCTAAAAGAATTGCAGTGCCGGGTTGTCACGCCAGCGGTTTTATTTCTTTAATTTATCCGCTTGTAGAAAAGGGAATTATAAGTAAAGATATTTTGCTTTCTTGCTTTTCACTTACGGGCTATTCGGGCGGCGGCAAAAAGATGATTGCCGAGTATGAGGATGCTGAGCGTGATGAACTGCTTAACGCACCGCGTCAGTATGCGCTTACTCAGACTCACAAGCATTTACCCGAAATTACTGCTGTTACGGAAATAGAAAATGCCCCTGTATTTATTCCCGTTGTGGATGCCTACTATAGCGGTATGGAAGTGACTGTTCCGTTATTTGCTTCCCAGCTTAACGATGGTTTTACAGTAGAGGATATTAAGAACGTGTACAAAGAAAAGTATCAAGGTCCCGTTGTAAAATATGTTGAAGAGTTTGACGAGCAGGGCTTTGTTTCTGCTAATAAGCTAAGCTTTAATGACGGTATGGAAATATCAGTTTCGGGTAACTGTGACAGAATACTGCTTATTTCCCGCTACGATAACCTTGGTAAAGGCGCATCGGGTGCGGCAGTAGAATGTATGAATATTGTTTTGGGACTCGACAAAACAACAGGATTAGAAATATAAATTTAGGAGAAGCTTTATGAATATAATTTCGGGCGGAGTTTGCGCCGCAAAGGGCTTTAAGGCTAACGGAATACATTGCGGAATAAGAAAGAATAAATCCAAGCGGGATTTAGCGCTTATTTACAGTGAAAAAAAGGCAAATGCCGCGGCAGTATATACAACAAATCTTGTTAAGGGTGCACCCTTAACCGTTACCAAAAATCATATTGCAGACGGCTTTGCGCAGGGTATTATCTGCAATAGCGGTAACGCAAACACCTGCAATGCAAACGGCATAGAAATTGCAGAGCAAATGAGTGATTTATTAGCCGCAGAGCTTGGTATTGATGCTAATGATATTGTGGTGGCATCAACAGGTGTTATCGGTCAACCTCTTAGCATTGAGCCTATTAAGAACGGTATACCCGAGCTGGTTTCTGGTCTTGGAGACAATAAAAGTGTTGAGGCGGCAGAGGGTATAATGACTACCGATACCCGTCTTAAAGAGGTAGCTGTTAGCTTTAATATAGGCGGCAAGGAATGTAAAATAGGCGGTATTGCAAAGGGCTCGGGTATGATACATCCCAATATGGCAACAATGCTTGTTTTCATTACTACCGACTGTAATATAAGCAGTGAAATGCTGGGGAAGGCTTTGTCAAGCGATATTCAGAGCACATTTAATATGGTATCAATTGATGGGGACACCTCAACTAACGATATGGTTATAGTTCTTGCTAACGGTATGGCAGGCAACGAGGAAATTACTGCCGAGGGCGAAGCATTTGATACCTTTATGAAAGCACTTAATACCGTAACTGTTCACCTGTGCCGCTCAATTGCAGGTGACGGTGAGGGCGCTACAAAGCTTCTTGAATGTAAGGTGACAGGCGCTAAGACCGACAGTATTGCAAAAACGGTTGCAAAATCGGTTATTTGTTCTTCACTTACAAAGGCGGCAATGTTCGGCGCAGATGCTAACTGGGGTCGAGTGCTTTGCGCTATAGGTTACTCGGGCGCTGATGTTAATGTAGAAAAAATAGATGTTTCCTTTAAATCGGATAAGGGCGAAATTCCTGTTTGTAAGAACGGTGCAGGAATTGAGTTTTCCGAGGAAATAGCAAAAGAAATTTTGCTTGAAAGTGAAATAGAAATTTTAGTAGGCCTTAACGACGGTGAGTATGCATCTACCGCTTGGGGATGTGATCTTACTTATGAGTATGTTAAGATTAACGGAGATTATAGAACTTGATTGAATTAAATTGTCCACAGCACCTTTTTTGTTCGGGGCGGTATAGAAGATACAGCACCACGAACTGCAAAAGAGCACTGTGAACAATTTTCTTTCAAATCATATAAGGAGAAAATCTAATGTATATAGATAACATTACAAATGCTCAAAGGGCAGAGGTGCTTACCGCCGCTTTGCCTTACATAAAGAAATATTACGGCAAAGTTGTTGTTGTAAAATACGGCGGCAATGCAATGATTAACGAGGATTTAAAGCAGCAGGTTATGGAGGATATTGTTCTTCTTCATCTTATTGGGGTTAAAATTGTGCTTGTTCACGGTGGCGGACCTGAAATTACCGATACACTCAAAAAAATCGGTAAGGAATCGGTTTTTGTAGACGGTCTTCGTGTTACAGATAAGGAAACTGTCGATGTTGTTCAGATGGTTTTGGCCGGTAAAATAAATAAAAGTCTTGTAAACCTTTTGGGCACAAAGGGTGGCAAGGCAATGGGTATTTCGGGTATGGACGGTCACCTCATTGAAGCCGAGGTAAAGGACGAAAGACTCGGTTTCGTAGGCAGAATTACCAAGGTTAATGTAGAGCCTATAACCGACCTTTTAGAGCATAACTATATACCCGTTGTATCAACCGTTGGCTGTGATAAAAAGGGTAATGTTTATAACATTAATGCAGATACCGCCGCCGCTTTTATAGCAGGCGCCTTAAATGCAGAAAGCCTTATTTCTATGACAGATATTGCAGGCATTTTAAAGGATAAGGATAACCCCGAGTCTTTAATTCCTGTTGTAGATTTAAAGGATGCTGAAGCATTATTTAACGACGGTACAATTTCGGGCGGTATGATACCTAAGGTTGAATGTTGTATTGAGGCTATTCACAATGGTGTTAAAAAGGTATTTATTATGGATGGCAGAGTGCCTCATTCACTGCTTATTGAAACCCTTACCGATGAGGGTGCTGGCACAATGGTAATAAAGGATAAGAACAATGAATATTAAGGAAAAAGACGGTCTTTATGTCGCTAATACCTATGCCCGTTTTCCGCTTGTTTTAAAAGAGGGAAAGGGCTCTAGTGTTTTCGATGAAGACGGCAACGAGTATATTGATTTAGGAACAGGTATTGCGGTTAATACATTCGGTTTTTCGGATGATGAGTGGGTAAACGCCGTAACAAAGCAGTTGAGTACCCTACAACATACCTCTAATCTGTATTTTTCAGAGCCTTGCGCAAATTTGGCTGAGATACTATGTAACCGCACAGGGATGAACAAGGTTTTCTTTTCAAATTCGGGCGCCGAGGCTAACGAATGTGCTATTAAGGTAGCAAGAAAATATGCCGCAGATAACAAGGGCGCAGAGTATAACACAATAATAACCCTTAAAAATAGTTTTCACGGCAGAACTATTACTACACTTGCGGCTACGGGGCAGGATGTTTTTCATAAGGAATTTTTACCCCTTACAGACGGTTTCGTTTACTGTGAAGCCAATAACTGCGAGGAGCTCAAAAGAATAGTAAATGAAAACAAGGTTGCCGCTATTATGTTTGAAACAGTTCAGGGTGAGGGCGGAGTTTTACCTCTTACTGATGAATTTGTAAAAGCAATCTTCGAAATAGCCGCAGAAAATGATATTTTGACTATTGCTGACGAGGTACAGACAGGTAACGGCAGAACAGGTAAGCTTTACGGCTTTATGAATTACGGCGTAAAGCCCGATATTTTCTCAACCGCTAAGGGACTTGGCGGCGGTTTGCCGCTTGGCGCTACAGTTCTCGGTGAAAAGGTTAAGGATGTGCTAGTTCCAAGTAGTCACGGCTCAACCTTTGGGGGCAACCCCGTTGCGTGTGCGGGTGCTATTAATATTTTAAGCCGTATTAATGATGACCTTTTAAGTGATGTATGTAAGAAATCTGAATATATAATTAATGCCCTTAAAAATGCAAAGGGTGTAAAATCGGTTTCGGGTAAGGGCTTAATGCTTGGCATTGAAACCGAAAAGGATGCTAGCGTTGTTATAGAAGAGTGCCGTAAAAACGGTGTTCTTGTTATTAAGGCTAAAAACAAGGTAAGACTTTTGCCCGCACTTAATATACCGCAAGAATTGCTTGAAAAGGCTATTAATGTTATTATTAATGCTTTGGCTAAGGAGAATTGATTATGGATTTTAAAGGCAGAAGCTTTTTAAAGCTTTTAGATTACACACCCGAAGAAATTGCTTGCCTTATTGATTTGGCGGCAGAACTTAAATATAAGAAAAAAGCAGGTATTCCGCATAAGCTTTGCGAGGGCAAAAATATAGCCCTGATTTTCGAAAAGACAAGCACCAGAACTCGCTGTGCTTTTGAGGTTGCGGCTTACGATTTGGGAATGGGTGTAACATATCTTGACCCTACGGGCTCGCAAATCGGCAAAAAGGAGAGCATTGCTGATACTGCAAGAGTGTTAGGAAGAATGTATGACGGTATTGAATACCGCGGCTTTGGTCAGGAAATTGTTGAGGATTTGGCAAAATACGCGGGTGTTCCCGTTTGGAACGGCCTTACAAACGAATTTCACCCCACACAGATTTTGGCTGACTTTTTAACCATTAAAGAGCATTTCGGATGCCTAAAAGGTATAAACTTTGTTTATATGGGAGACGCCCGTTATAATATGGGTAATTCCTTAATGGTGGGATGCGCTAAAATGGGACTTAATTTCACCGCTTGCGCACCTAAGAAGTATTTCCCCGATGCCGACCTCATTGCAAAGTGTGAGGAAATCGCAAAACAGACAGGCGCTACACTTAAATTCTCAGAAGACCCGATGGAAGCTACCAAAAATGCCGATGTTATTTATACAGATGTCTGGGTTTCTATGGGTGAGCCGGCTGAAGTTTGGGAAGAAAGAATTAAGGAGCTTAAACCCTATCAGGTTAATACCGCTCTTATGAGCAATGCAGGGGAAAGTGCTGTATTTATGCACTGCCTGCCAGCATTCCACGACCTTAAAACTACTGTAGGTCAGGAAATCAGCGAAAAGTTCGGTATAGACGAAATGGAAGTTACCGATAAGGTATTTGAAAGTGCGCAGTCAATAGTATTTGACGAGGCTGAAAACCGTATGCACACAATCAAGGCGGTTATGGCGGCAACTCTATAATAAAAGTTATTATAAAAATTATACATTATATTCAAAAAAGCTGTTTTTAGTTGGTGAAAACGGCTTTTTTATTGACATAGATTTGAGATTAAAGTATAATTTTCTATAATACAATATCCTTTTTGAAGGAGAGAGAAAAATGAGATTTTATGAAAACCCACAAAAAACCAGCGAAAACAGGTTAGCTCCAAGAAGCTACTACATACCCGAAGGGAAAAGCGAATATATGCTTCTGAACGGCACTTGGCGCTTTAAGTATTATCCGCTTGATATAGATGTAGAAAAAGAAATTACTGATTGGGATAGTATTGAGGTACCATCCTGCTGGCAGTTAAAGGGTTATGATAACCTGAATTACTGTAACGTAAATTATCCTTATCCTGTAGACCAACCCTATGTTGTGGACGAAAACCCCTGCGGCGTTTATGAGAGGGATTTTGAAATAGCTGAAAAATGGGGCAGAGTTTACTATATTTTAGAGGGTGTTTCCTCTTGTGCTACGGTTTATATTAACGGTCAGTATGTAGGCTTTACACAGGGTAGTCACCTGCAAGCTGAGTTTGATATAACAGACTATGCAGTAGAGGGCAAGAATACTGTCAGAGTAGATGTGCTTAAATGGTGCTGCGGCAGTTATTTGGAAGACCAAGACTTTTTCCGTTATAACGGTATTTTCAGAGATACATATATTCTTCAAAGACCCGAAAATCATATTGTGGATGTAAGGGTTGAGGCTAAAGACGGTAAAATTACCGTTGATACCGATAAGGTATCTAAAATAGAACTGTTTGATGCCGAGGGCAATTCCTTTGGCTTTGGTGAAAATGCAAACAAGGCAGAATTCAGTACCCCAAATCCGATTTTCTGGAATGCTGAAAAGCCTTATCTTTATACCGTAAAAATAGAGCGTGACGGCGAGATTATTACACAGAAAACCGCATTCAGAACTGTTGTTATTTCAAGTGAGGGTGAGCTTTTAATAAACGGTGTATCTGTTAAGCTTCACGGTGTAAATCATCACGATACACACAAGTTTAACGGTTGGTGCCAGACCAATGATGAACTGCTTGCCGATTTAAAACTTATGAAAAAGCTTAATATCAACTGTGTGAGAACCTCACACTATCCGCCCACACCTAAGTTTTTGGATATGTGTGATGAACTTGGTTTCTATGTTATTCTCGAAACCGATATTGAATGTCACGGCTTCTTGAGAAGAAACGCAAATGTGGGATATAGATTTGATATTGAGGAAGAAATTTGGCCCGGTACTGATCCCAAATGGGAAAAAGAGCATGTTGAAAGAATGCAGCGTGCGGCGCTTCTTAATATAAACCATGTAAGTATAATTATGTGGTCAACAGGTAACGAAAGCGGTCACGGACCTAACCACGTTTCAATGATTAAGTGGCTTCGCACCTTAAACGATGGCAGACTTGTTCACTGTGAGGACGCTTCCCGTAAGGGTGACAACTCAAATGTTGATGTAGCTTCGTATATGTATCCCTCATTGGAAAATATAGAAGAACGTCTTAATGACCCCGAAATCAAGGTGCCCATTTTCCTTTGTGAGTATTCACACGCAATGGGTAACGGTCCTGGGGACGTTTATCACTATAACGAGTTATTCTATAAGCATAAGCGCCTTATCGGTGGCTGTGTCTGGGAATGGGCTGACCACGTTGTAACTGTGGGCGGTGTTGAAAAATACGGCGGCGACTTTGAGGGCGAAATCACCCACGATGGCAACTTCTGTTGTGACGGTATGGTATTTGCCGACAGAAGCTTTAAGGCAGGCTCTCTTGAAGTTAAAGCGGCTTATCAGCCTATGTATACAGTGCTTAACGGCAATACACTAACTCTTACTAACCGTTATGATTTCACAAGCTTTGAGGGCTTCGATTTTATCTATACTGTGGAAAAAGACGGTGAGGTTATAGCTGAAAAGACATTCAGTCTTACCACAAAACCACACGACAGTTATAGTGTAGAAATAGAAATACCTAAAGTATCTGCAAAGTACGGTTTATACCTCAAGTGCAGAATGTATAAAAACGGCGAGGAAATAGCCCATACCGAGCATAAGCTTGAATGTGAAATTGAAAAGGCGCAAAACGCACCCTTGGCAGAAATTCTCGAGGATGACAGATTTATTACCTGTAAGGGTGACGGCTTTGAATACAAATTCTCAAAGCTTTACGGCAACTTTATAAGCCTTAAAATGAACGGTGAAGAACAGCTCGACAGTAAAATTGAGCTTACCGCTTGGCGCGCGCCTACAGACAATGAGCGCGGCATTAAAATGAAATGGGGCAACTATAATATTTGGGAGGGCGAAAATTTAGACTGCCTTTTCTCAAAGGTTTATGAATGTGCTGTTAAAGACGGGAAAATTGAGGTTTCGGGCTCGCTTGCAGGTGTTTCGCGTAAGCCGTTTTTCAGATACAACTTAACTGTGTCGATTTTTGATGACGGTAAAATTGAATACGCCCTTAACGGTAAAGTGCCTGAAAATGTTGTTTGGCTGCCGCGTCTTGGCTTTGAATTCAGTATGAAAAACAGTGGCAAGGCGTTTACATATTATGGCTCAGGTCCTTTTGAAAGCTACTGCGATATGTGTCATGCTTCTAGTATCGGTCTTTATGAAAGTGATGCCGATAAGGAATATGTAAATTATGTTATGCCTCAGGAGCACGGCAATCATACCGCTTCTAAAATGCTTACTATCGGTAATATGAAGTTTGAAAGCGAAAATAATTTTGACTTTAATGTTTCAAATTACAATAGTAAAATGCTGACAAAGGCTAATCATACCGACGAATTAAAGCTTACTGATAAAACCTATGTAAGAATAGATTACAAATCTTCGGGACTTGGATCCAATTCCTGCGGACCTGCTCTGCCTGAGCAATTCCGTTTAAATGATAAAGAAATTTACTTTAATTTCACAATTTCTAAAAAGTAATTATGAGTTTAAGAATTGATAAAAATAAATTTTATATTGACAGTAGCTTTGAACTGCACCGTAGCTGTAAAATTACTGAATATGAAAAGCATACTCACGATTTTGCCGAACTTGTATATACCTACTCGGGAAAGGGTGTACACACGGTAAATGGGCAGGATTTCCCTGTATCTAAGGGGAGTCTATTGTTCATTAATTACGGTAGCGAGCATAGCTTTAAATCAGGTGATGGCTTGGATTTTGTTGATATTTTAATTAAGCCCGAATTTATCTCGGACGGTCTTAAAAATGTTGAAAATGCCTTTGCGCTTTTAGCTCTCGAGGATTTTAAAGAGTTTGAAAGCATTATTGGCAGGGATAATTGCTGTATTGAGTTTTGGGGCGAGGAGCAAAAGAGGCTTGAAATGCTTATTTCAATTATTGAAAATGAGCAGAACAACGGACTTTCGGGCAGAAATTTAATGCTTCATTCTGCGCTAAATTTGTTACTGACCTATGTTTTCAGGAAAATGTCACTTCCTATGAAGCACAACATTGCAGTTAACAGTGATTTGCTTTTATACATTAAAAATAACTGCTCAGAGCCGTTAAAGCTTGATACAATAGCAAATAGCGTAGGGTATAATCCTGCATATTTCAGCAGAATTTTTAAGGAGTTTTCGGGCAAAAATTTTACCGAATATCTGAAAATTGCGAGAATAGAAAAAGCATGCTTATTGCTTGAGAATACCGATATAAAAGTAAGCGACATTGCTTTACAGGTGGGCTACAGTGACAAAACAAAATTCTATAAAGCTTTTAAGCAGCTTGTCGGATATTCACCCTTAGAATACAGGAAAAGTAAAAAATGAATACTTTTTAAACTTAAAAAAACCGCTTTTTAAAAAGGCGGTTTTTTTGTATAATTAAATTAACATAATTTAAAGGTGGTAGTTTTATATGAATATAAAATTTAACAGAACAGAGCTTCAAAATAAAATTTACGGTTGTTGGCTTGGTAAAAATATAGGCGGCACGATGGGTGCGCCTTTCGAGGGCAGACGCGAAAAGCTTAATATTACAGGCTATACAACCCCTAAGGGCGAGCCGCTTCCAAATGATGATTTAGATTTGCAGTTAGTATGGCTCAGAGCTTTAGAGTTGGTAGGTGCCAAAAATATGACTGCTAATGTATTGGCAGATTATTGGCTTACATATATTTCTCCTCATTGGAATGAATACGGTATCGGCAAAAGTAATCTGTCGGTAGGACTTTTACCGCCACTTTCGGGTGAAGTAGAAAATGTTTGGAAAAACTCAAACGGCGCTTGGATTCGTTCGGAAATATGGGCCTGTTTGGCTCCGGGTTTTCCAAATATTGCAGTAAAATACGCTATAATGGATGCATCTGTTGACCACGGCTTTGCCGAGGGTACTTATGCCGAAATTTTTACTGCCGCACTGGAAAGTATGGCATTTTTTGAGAGCGATGTTAGAACTCTTATAGAGGAAGCACTGAAGTTTATACCTGATACCTGTAGGGTGGCAAAAGCTGTTAATACGGTGCTAGACTGCTATGACAATAAAATGGATTGGGAAGCGGCTCGCGATAAGGTTGTAGAAGTGACTAAAGATACAGGTTGGTTTCAGGCACCCGATAATCTTGGCTTTATGGTGATAGGCCTTATTTACGGCGAGGGTGATATGAAAAAGAGCCTTTGCTATGCCATAAACTGCGGTGACGATACCGATTGTACGGCAGCTACCTGCGGCGCTATTCTTGGTATAATTATGGGTGCAGACAAAATCTCTACAGAGCTTACTGAATATATAGGCGACAGAATAGTGACAATAAGTATAAACGGTATGTATTTACAAAGAATACCTAAAACCTGTACAGAGCTGACGGGGAGGGTTATGAAATGTATACCCGATGTACTTTCTGCACACAATGTACTGGCTGAAATTTGTGACGGTGAAACCGAATATATCAGGGAAGCCGCATTTAATGTTTTAAAGAATTATTCGGGTGAGGTACTCTCTAGAAGTCCTTATTCGTTTGAAATCGGTGACCCTATACATACAAGTGCGGTTATAGAGTATGAAAAAGAGCCTCGCATAAAACCGCTTGATGAGTTTAAGGTTAAGGTTACACTTTCTAACCACCGCGAAGATTCGCGCTACTATAACGTGGATGTATTCTTGCCTGAGGGTTGGTCTGCAGATTTTAACAAAACCTGTCATACCATTTACAAACAAACTCCCCACGGACAAAATGGTAAGGCAGTATGGGAAATGACACTGAATGTTGGCGAAAGGGTAGAGGGGATTAATAAAATTGTTGTTATGATTTCTACTCACGAGCACGCAGTACCGCTAATGATTCCAATAATACTTTTAGGATAAGAAAAAAACGTCTCACTTTTAGTTGAGACGTTTTTTAACTATTAATTTTCATCCTTAGTAATAATATCAATTATTTCGGAATATATTCTTGACGAATTATCAATAAACCGCTCTTTAATGTAGTTAGCCTGCTCTTCATCGGTCACCATAAGCTTAACGCTCATAAAAGGGGAGTCACCGTCAAGCGCGGAGCAGGTTATAAAGGTGCGCTCGCCCTCGCGCGAGATTTTAATATCGGTTTCCTTAGCGTTTCTGTAACGCGAAACCATTTTAAGTGCCGCCTTTAGCGCACGCTCCTTAACCGAATAGGAAAGAGAGGTTTTTAAAGTCTCGGCAATCTGCCTGCCCTTTTCGGTGATTACATAGGTGTCTTCATTTTCGTCAACAAGCTTTAACTGACCGTTTTTATGCAAAAAGGCAATCGAATCGTTAACCTCAAAGCAGTTTGCTATAGCTTCATAGTGAAGCAGGTCGGCTAAATTTCTTCCCGGAACTGCGCCCGAAATTGAAGATAGCAAATAGCAAATAAGAATACGCACTTCGGCGGTAGTGAATAAACCGCCTATTTCAGAAACGCCTGCTGAAACTGCATCCCTTTCCATCAGAATACTCCTTTAGTTTTGATAATTAGCCTAAAAATGCATCGTGAACAGCGGTAACTGCTCTGTCAGCATATTTAGCATCAATAAGAACAGAAATCTTAATTTCGCTTGTAGAAATCATTTGAATGTTGATTCCTGCATCAAAAAGTGCCTCAAACATCTTAGAAGCAACACCTGGGTTACTTTCCATACCTGCGCCTACGATAGAGATTTTTGAAATATCGCAGTCAACACTGAGGTCCTTATACATAAGTATATCCTTTAAGCTTTCAATAGCCTCGGTAGCCTGCTTGCTCTGGTCCTTAGGAACGGTAAAGGTGATATCCTTTGTATCATCGCGACCTACAGACTGCAGAATAATATCAACATTTACCTTGTACTGAGCGAGCTTATTGAAAATCTTGAAGGCAATACCGGGGGTGTCCTCCAAGCCTACAATAGAGATTCTTGCAACATTATTATCTTTAGCAACGCCTTTAATTAAAGTTTTTTCCATTTTTACCTTCTCCTTTACAATAGTACCTGGTTTAACCTCAAGGCTTGAAAGTACTTCAAGCTCTACATTATATTTTTTAGCCATTTCAACCGAACGGTTGTTAAGCACCTGAGCACCCATAGCGGCAAGCTCAAGCATTTCATCATAGCTGATTTCATCCATCTTAATTGCGGTGGAAACTTTTCTTGGGTCTGCGGTATATACACCGTCAACATCGGTATAAATTTGACAAAGGTCAGCCTTCATTGAAGCGGCAATAGCAACTGCGCTTGTGTCCGAGCCGCCGCGACCAAGTGTAGTAATATCGTCATACTTATTAAGACCTTGGAAGCCTGCAACAATTACAATATTTTTCTTGTCTATTTCCTTTTTAAGTCTTTCGGTGTTTACCTTTTTAATTCTGGCTATACCGTGGTGAGAGTCGGTCTCAAAGCCTGCCTGCCAGCCAAGTAATGACTTTACGGGGCAACCGAGTTTTTCAATAGCCATTGCAAGAAGAGCTATTGAAATCTGCTCACCTGCAGAAAGCAACATATCCATTTCGCGCTTTGAAGCACCGTTAGGATTAATTTCAAGCGCTTTGTCAATCAGGTCATCAGTAGTGTCTCCCTGAGCCGAAACAACAACAATAACATCGTTGCCTTTTTTGTAGTCATCAATAATTCTGTTTGCTACATTGAAAACTCTTTCGGCATTAGCAACTGAAGAACCTCCGAATTTTTTTACTATTAGCATAGGTTAAGACCTCCTATAGAATTTGCAAGATTTTATAATCACAGTTTTCGAACATTTTGAGCTTATCCTCAAGCTCTGATTTAAGTATAGGCTCTGTTATAAAAGCGATTTCGTTTCTATACTGATTTTTAACATAGTTCTTTATAGTATTTCCAAAAATGTTTGAGAATGTATTTTCAAGCTCACTAAAGTTTTGCGAGGTAATTCTCACAAACAGTTTATCGGGGGTTTGCGGGTCGGCTTCAACATAACCGTTGTAACCTTCCTCCCAGGAAAGATATTTGCGAGCGTCAATATGCTTTATACAGTCCATTATATCAGCAACAACAGCGCTGGCAGTAGCTTCCTTACCGGCACCCTTGCCGTAGAACATAACCTCGCCTGTCTGGTCACCTGTAACCATAACGGTATTAAATACACCGTTAACGCTTGAAATAATATGCTCGCGGCTAACAAGTGTGGGTTTAACGCTTGCGGTAATTTTGCCGCCCTCAAGCTTTTTAGCGTTAGCAATGAGCTTAATTACATAACCTAAGGTATCTGCCGCGGCGATATCGTCAAGCGTGATATCGGTTATACCCTCGGTTTTAACCTGTTCGGGATAAACGTGCTTACCGAAAGCCAAAGCCGCTAAAATGCAGATTTTACGGCAGGCATCGTGACCTTCAATATCGGCAGCGGGATTTTTTTCGGCATAGCCTTTTTCCTGAGCTAATTTAAGAGCCGCATCAAAATCCATATTATCCACTATCATTTTATTTAAAATGTAGTTGGTTGTTCCGT
>CAZNTP010000038.1:0-14425 GCA_964575985.1 uncultured Ruminococcus sp.
AAAGCTTTCCGCGTTGCGCTACACCAAAGCGGTGCTGTTCGTCGGTAATAACAAGTCCTAAATTTTTGAATTCAACATCATCGCTAAGTAATGCATGTGTGCCGACAATTACATCAATTTCACCGCTTTTAAGCGCTTCTTTGATAATAGTTTTTTGCTTTTTTGTAGTAGCACCCGTGATAAGACCGCACCTGATACCTGTATTTTCCGTAAAGGAAGAAAGGGTTTTAAAATGCTGTTCGGCTAAAATTTCGGTAGGTGCCATAAGCGCCGACTGAAAACCGTTTTTTGCCGACACAAAGCAAAGCGCCGCACAAACTGCGGTTTTACCGCTTCCCACATCACCTTGAACAAGTCTGTTCATAGGTCTGCCCGATTTCATATCGGCAATACATTCTTCGGTTACTCTTTTTTGTGCAGATGTGAGTTCAAACGGTAAAAGGCTCCTAAATTCTTCAAAGCAGTTGTTTTCTATTACAGAGCCGGTCTTTCCTCTTGAACGCTTTTTAAGAAATGTGAGTCCTGCCTGCAAAATAAAAAGCTCTTCAAATACAAGACGTTTCTTTGCTCTTTCAAGCAACTCTACAGTTTTGGGAAAATGTATATTATAAAGTGCAGTTTTAAGGTCGCAAAGATTGTGTCTTTGCCTTATTTCTTCGGGTATAGTTTCGGGTAATTCTACCGCATTTAATGCATTTCCAACAAGCTTTTCCATAACCTTAGAGGAAAGGTTTTGAGAAGCGGGATAAATCGGCTCTATACCGTTAAAGCCCGTTTCCATAATAAGCGGAGAAGAAAGCTGCCTCATATAAAAATTGCCGCCCAGCTTACCGTAAAACAGATATTCCCTACCCATACGCAGTTTATCGGCAAGGAATTTTTGATTAAAGAGAACAACCTCCATCTTAGCAGAGCTATCCTCTGCAATAAACTTAAAAACAGTCATACCTGCTCTTTTTTTATAGGTTTCCACAGGAGTTATAATTTTAGCTCTTATACAACAATTCTCAAAAAAAGAACATTCTGCAACGGGTGTGATTTTAGTCCAATCAAGATACGCTCTAGGATAAAAACGCAAAAGGGCACCGACAGTATCGATGCCCTTATTCTTCAGAATAACAGCCCTTTTTTCACCAACACCCTTTAGGTACTGAATATCAGTGGTTGCTGTTATCATTTAATACACCTCATTCAACAGAGATAATGTAGTAGTAAATAGGCTGACCGCCGTTAATAAAGGTAATTTCAGCCTTAGAGCCGAATTTCTCCTCAATCAAAGCCTCAATTTCAGCCGCTTGTGTTTCGGTTACGTCCTCACCGTGAATAACTGTAATAAACTCGCTGTCACGCTTAACCATCTGCTTTAAAAGCTTTAAAACAGTCTTTTGAAGGTCGGTATCAACAAAAGCAATTTTTCCGCCCAAGAGAGCCATTAACTCGCCTTTTTTGATGTTGTGACCGTCAAAATCAGAGTCGCGTGCCGCAAATGTAATTTGACCTGTTGTAATCTTTTCAGCCGCTTTTTGCATCTCAATAGCATTTGCTTCATTCTCTGCATCGGGGTCAAAGTTTAACATTGCGGTTATACCCTGCGGAATTGTTCTTGTGTGAAGAACAATAACCTTACGGGTGCTTATCGGAATAGCCTGCTCTGCCGCCATAATAATATTCTTATTATTAGGAAGAACAAATACAGTTTCTGCAGGAGTAGACTCAATAGCCTTTAAAATGTTATCGGTACTGGGGTTCATGGTCTGACCGCCGCTGACAATAGTGTCAACACCTAAATCGCGGAAAAGCTCTGCCACACCGTCACCTGCGCAAACCGATACAAAGCCAACAGGCTTAGTAGGCTCTACAGGGGTAAAGGTTTCGGTTCTGTCTGCACTCTTAGCAGGCTTTTTCTTAGCATTCTTAGCATCGTGCTTTGCTCTTTCGTGCTGGTCACGCATATTTTCTATCTTTAAATGAACTAACGAACCAAAGGTTAGTGCATTTTCAATAGCATTACCGGGGTGGTCTGTATGAACGTGAACCTTAATAATTTCCTCATCATCAACAACAACCACACAGTCACCTATTGTTTCAAGGAACATTCTTAGCTCATTAGGTTCTTTTTCACACTCGGGGTCGCGGTTTACTATAAATTCGGTACAGTAGGTAAAGGTGATTTCACCCTCAAACTCGCCTGCCGCATTTCTTGAGGATTCCTCTTCCTCCTCAGGCTCTGCAGAAGAGATATTTGATTTAATAATAACACCGTCACGCATTACAGAAAGCATACCTTTAAGTATTAACACAAAGCCAAAGCCGCCTGCGTCAACAACGCCTGCCTTTTTAAGCTGAGGTAATAATTCGGGGGTCTCTGCAAGAGCAATTTCTGCACCCTCTATTGCGGCTTCAAATACGCCCAATTCATCCTTACCCTCTTCGAGAGCTTTGTTAGCATACTCGGAAGCTACACGGGCAACGGTCAGAATTGTACCCTCGGTGGGCTTCATAACAGCCTTGTAAGCCGCTTCTACACCCAAAGTAAATGCCTTTGCAATATTTTCGGGGGTTACAAATTCATCGTCACCCATACCCTTAGCAAAGCCGCGGAAGAGAAGCGAAGTGATAACACCCGAGTTACCTCTGGCACCACGAAGAAGTGCCGAAGCGTTAACAGATGCTACCTTGCCAGCTGTCTCCCCGCTTAGCTTTTCAAGCTCGCGTGCACTGTTGGTAAGTGTCATAGACATATTTGTACCTGTATCACCGTCGGGCACAGGGAAAACATTAAGGTCATCAACCTGTTTTTTATTGTTAGTTAAATTATTCGTTGCAGAAATTATCGCATCACGCAATATATCACCGTTTATCATCATAACACTCCTTTAAAAAGCGACAGACCTATTCTTTAATGCCGTCAATCTTTACAATAACTTTATTAACCGAAATGCCTGTAGCTTCTTTAACCACATATTTTACCTTTTCGGTAATGCTTGCAGCAATAGCATTAATATTCATACCGTAGGTGACAATTATGTGAAGCTCTACTTTAAGACCGCCGGCATCACCGTAAACCTTAATGCCAGTGTCTATAGGCTCATTCTTTTGAATTTTTCCGAGTATTTTCTGCTTACCGCCGCTTGCAACCATTCCTACTACGCCAAAGCAGGAAGTAACCTCGTGACCGATAAGCTTTGAAAGATACGCTTCGGATATATCGATTTTACCAAGTCTTGTTTCATAAGCTATCATAAAACATCCTCCTGTTAAATAAGTGATAAAACACTTTAATATTTGTAAATATATGATTTAATTGAAAAATAAATATCGCTTTCAGATGCGTGGTTTACGTTTTCAATATTATCATTATAAAATAACACGCCCGTTCTGTAACAAACAGGTATAAAAGGCATCTCACTTTGCAAAACAGATGCAATATCTGCTATAGTGGTCTGCCCCTCATAAAAGGCCGAAACCACCTCACCGGGTGTTTTGCTTGTGATTTCAGTTGCGTCCGCTTCTGTGCCCTCGTCAGCTTCTGTCATTTCATTCTTTTTAGGCAAACCAAAGGCCGCACTTCCGCCCTCTATTACCATCGGAGATATATCCATATTCTCAGTAAGCTTTATTTCGCCTAAGAATAACTGAAACTCGCCGCCACTCAGACACTGCATATACTGCTCATAGCTTTTCTCAATCACAGTAACCGAAATACCGTAATCCAAAAGCTGACTTGCTATCAGCTGAGCCGCAGTAACTCTTGTACGGTTTTCAGAATTAACAAGCATTGTAAGTTTAAGCGGAACTCCGTTTGAATTCACCCTTAAGCCCTTACTATCTAAACTATTATATCCTATTTTTTCTAAATTCTCAATAGTTATTTGCGAATTTGCTTCAATTTGTATATTTTGTACTGATGTTACATCCTCCCAAGCAGGATGGAAAAAGCCGGTTGCCGAAACTGCGTTATTGTAATAAATATTCTGGCAAACCTTATTTCTGTCTATACCCGAGGACAGCGCCTGCCTTATAGCGTTTTGTGTTAACACACCGTAATTCTGATTTATACCTATATAAACTAAGCTATTAAGATTAATGTCAAGCTTTTTACCGCTCATTCGAAGTATTGTGCCGTCGGAAATATCGTTATAATATACATCCGCCGCGCCAACCTGCGCATAGTGGGTAACCGACTCGGTATCGGGCGCGTTTATAAGCTTAATTTCCTTAATACTGCTTTTTTCTCCGTGGAAGCTTTCATTTACGATAAGCCCCTGCCTATCGTCCCTCACCTTATATCTTCCGCTACCAACAGGCGGTTGCAGAACACTGTCAGAGTCGGCGATTTTTTCACTTCCCGCCTTTATTATAGGAAAGTTTAATACATTTATAAAATAGGGGTCTGCCTTGGTAAGCTTAAAAACAACCGTTGTAGAATCTGCGGCAGAAGCGCTCACTACCTCGTAAAGCTTTGCGGCAAACGAAGTAGCCGAAGCCTTTGCTAAATTATACGAATATACCACATCGTCTGCAGTAATACTGCTACCGTCCGAAAATTTGTAGTTGTTAATTTTAACAGTACAGGTTTTGCCCTCTGTTTTAACGTCACTGGCAATGCTTAAAACAGGATTAAAACTATTATCAAGCTTCACAAGCGGCTCGTATATCAGTTGACAGAGTTGTCTGTTAATTGAGGTTTTAACAGTATACGGGTTAAAGCTATCCGACATTGAATAAAGCAAGGTTAAATAATCCTTTTGCTTTACGCTTTCAACTATATGCTCAGGCTCAGAAGAAACCGTGTCGGGATTTGCCTTACAGCCTGCTATATTAAATACAAGAAATATTGCTATAATAACAGCAAAATAGCCTTTCAATTTCATTCCTTACTCCGTTAAATTTTTATTCTTTCAATACTAACCGTTTTTTTGGACGAAATATCAATATCAAAAATACAACCGCAAAGTGTACAGTCTCCCTCTGCAAATTCAAATTTTGACATATCGTTGTCCTTTAACCGATTAATAATTATATCACTTTTAACACCTAAAACCGAATTCTTAGGTCCTGTCATTCCAAGATCGGTAATATAACCCGTACCCAAGGATAGTATCTGCTCATCGGCAGTCTGCACGTGTGTATGTGTACCGAAAAATGCAGAAACCTTACCGTCAAGATAAAGACCTAAGGCTATTTTTTCGCTTGTTGCCTCGGCATGAAAATCTACAACAATAATATCCGCACCGTCAAGGTTTGCTTTCTGGGTAAGCTTATCGGCACAATGGAAAGGATTATCTGCCCCTACCCTTTCAAGATAAATTTTACCCGAAAGATTTATAACCGCCATTTTAAATTTGCCGAAATCCGCTAGACAGTATCCACTGCCATACTCGGCATCAGGCAAATTATGAGGTCTTAATAAAAATTCATTGCTGTCGAGATATTCATATACCTCTTTACGCCTTAACGAATGGTTACCGCCCGTAATAATATCTGCACCGCAGGCAAATAAATACTCAGCGCTTGATGGTGTAATACCGTTACCGTCAGCCGAATTTTCACCGTTGATGATAACGACATCTATATTCTTTTCTTTTTTAATACCAGGTAATTTGGCGCGCACATATTCGCAACCTGCATTACCGCAAACATCACCAACAGCTAAAAGTCGCATACAGTCCTCCATATTAATACACTATTATATAATTATATATGTATGTGGCCGTAAAGTCAAATAACTTTTAAATTTTTTTGGGTGACGATAACATTTAATTAAAAAACAATTTACAAATTTTTACTTGTAAAATAATAACAGTGTTGGTATACTATAATTAATAAGGGAGTAGTCGGCACAAAGGTGTGATGGTGTCAACATCATGGATTTATTCCTGGCGTCATCCTAAGCGGCAAGACTTATATAAATAAGTCTTGCCGTTTTTTTGTAACTAAAACTACGGCAAAGGCCATTAAAAAGGAGTTTTTTTATGCCACTTTATGTGAAACCCAAGGATGAAGTTTTGAAAGTTCTTGAAAGCAATCGTAAAACGGGTCTTAGCGCCCAAAAGGTGAATGAGCTTAAAGCCAAATTCGGTGAAAACCGCCTTAGCGAGAAACGCAAGAAAACAAATCTACAGCGTTTCTTTGACCAATTTAAAGATGTAATGATAATTATATTAATCATTGCCGCTATCGTTTCATTTGTTATCGCCTGTATCGAGGGAAACCCCAAGGAATTTTTTGAGCCCGCGCTCATATTACTTATAGTAATTCTTAATGCAGTAATCGGTGTTATGCAGGAAAGCAAGGCTGAAAAGGCGCTTGATGCACTTAAAAATATGTCTGCCCCGCACGCAAGAGTTTTACGTGACGGCGAGGAAAAAATAGTCGATGCTTGGGAATTAGTCCCCGGTGACATCATTAAGCTTGAAGCGGGCGACTTTGTTCCTGCGGATGCAAGACTGCTTCAAAGCACTGCCCTTAAAAGTGAGGAATCGGCGCTTACAGGTGAATCTGTCCCCTCTGAAAAGGATGCTGAAGCACTAGTAGCAGAAAATGCACCTTTAGGTGACAGAGCAAATATGGTATTCTCAGGCTGTAGCATTACCTACGGTACAGCGCTTGCAGTTGTAACCGCTACGGGAATGAATACCGAAATGGGTAAGATTGCAAATCTTCTCAACAACGAGTCTAATACCCAAACCCCATTACAGCAAAAGCTCGCACAGCTTGGTAAATACTTAGGTCTTATAGCGCTAGCCGCATGTGCGATTATATTTGTGGTTGGTATCCTAAACCAGATTCCCGTTATGGAAATATTTATGACCTCGGTATCCCTTGCGGTATCTGCCATACCCGAAGGACTGCCCGCCATTGTTACGGTTGTGCTTTCAATCGGTGTGCAAAGAATGGTTAAACGAAACGCGCTGATTAGAAGACTGCCTGCTGTTGAAACTCTTGGTAGTGCTTCAATTATCTGTTCAGATAAAACAGGAACGCTTACCCAAAACCGTATGACACTTGTTAAGGCTTACCTTGACGGTGGGGACGGTATACTTGATATAAAAGCCGAAAACGCCGATAAAATATTAAAGCTTTTGGAATTCGGCACACTTTGCTGTGACGGCTCGGTAGTCTTTACCGACGGCAAGGAACAGCACATCGGCGACCCCACAGAGACTGCGATAGTATTAGCCTCGCACAATTTAGGAAGCGAAAAGGATGAGCTTAACCGCAAATATCCGCGTCTGGCAGAGCTTCCTTTTGACTCTGACAGAAAGCTTATGAGCACCGTAAACGAGATAGACGGCAAATATGTTGTAATTGTAAAGGGTGCTTTTGATATGATGTCGGCTCGCTGTGTTTCGGGTGACATAAGCCTTGCAAAACAAATCACCGAGCAAATGAGTGAAAACGCGCTTCGTGTTTTAGCCATAGGCTATAAAGTGATTGATGCCATACCCGAAAATCCCACAAGCGAGGAGCTTGAAACAGGACTTACCCTTATGGGTCTTGTTGGTATGATAGACCCACCCCGTGAGGAAGCTAAAGAGGCTGTAGCCCTTTGCCGAAAAGCAGGTATTAAGCCTATAATGATTACAGGCGACCATGTTGTTACCGCAACCGCAATTGCTAAAGAATTAGGTATTTTTGTAGAGGGTGACAAGGCAATAACCGGCGCCGAGCTTGATGCTATGACCGAAGAGGAACTAGACCAAACAGTTGAGAGTATTTCCGTTTATGCGCGTGTCTCCCCTGAAAATAAAATCCGCATTGTTAAGGCTTGGCAGCGACGCGGTCAGGTTGTTTCTATGACGGGTGACGGTGTAAACGATGCCCCCGCCCTTAAAGCCGCAGATATCGGCTGTGCTATGGGTATTACAGGCACAGACGTTGCAAAGGGCGCCGCCGATATGACACTTACCGACGATAACTTTGCAACCATTGTTGAGGCTGTGCGCGAAGGCAGAGGTATTTATTCAAACATCCGAAAGGTTGTAGGCTTCCTGCTCGGCACTAACATTGGTGAGGTTATAACCGTTTTCGCCGCAATGCTTTTATGGCACAAAACGCCTTTTCTTTCAATGCAGCTTTTATGGATTAACCTTGTAACCGACAGTCTTCCTGCTATAGCTCTCGGTATGGAGCCTGTTGAAGCCGATGTTATGGAAAAGAAGCCTAAGCCCAAGAATGAAGGCATTTTTGCCCACGGCTTAGGAATCAGGGTTGTGCTTCAAGGCTTTATGTTTGCGGTACTCTCTCTTATAGCTTTCTGGATTGGCTGGCAAGGAAACGATGCAAACCTCGCTGTAGGACAGTCAATGGCGTTTATGGTGCTTGCAACCTCTCAGGTAATTCAAAGCTTTAATATGCGTTCTGACCGTTCACTTTTTAAAATAGGTCCTTTCACTAACAAAACCTTAAACGGCTCTGCACTAATTTCCTTACTTCTTGTAGCGGTAGTTCTCTTTACCCCCGTAAGAATTGCTTTTGGAATTGAAATACTTTCAGCTACTCAGTATTTAATAGCCTTAGGTCTTATAATTATTCCCCTTATTGTTATGGAGCTTTCAAAGCTTTTAGGACTTATAAAAACAAAACATTAGGTAAAGCGAATAATCCTAACCAAAAACGAGTTTCACTCAAAGAGGTGAAACTCGTTTTTTTATATATTTTTCCTTTTTACTCGGTAATAAAATGACGGACTGCCGAAGCCCGCTTCCAAAATTGCTTCAGTTATGGGTGTGCCCTCTAAAGCGAGTTCTTCTACGTGTTTTAACCGCAAATTCGTGCGAAATTCAGTTGGCTTTTGCCCCATCAATTCTTTAAATAGCTTTCTAAAAGAGGTTTCGCTCATAGCGCACATCTTGGCATACACACTTACAGGAACGGTTTCTTTAAAATTAAGAGTAATATAATCAATGGCAGGCGAAAGCTTCTTATATTTTTCATCTTGAACATTATTTTTATTTAAAATATAAAGCAGTTTATAAAGCTCGCTTAAAATGTAAGTATTACAAGTGTAGCCTTTCTTATATTCCGTGATAACATTTTGCAAAATTATATAGATTTCTGTATTAATAGAAAAATGCAATAATTTGTCAATCTTTTTATGCTCTGTAAGCGTAAAGAAAAAATTGAAAACAAGATTTTCCTCAGCCAAAAATTCAGTTGAACAAATCATATTTTGAGGAATCAACACAAGCTCGCCATCAGTAGCAAAAACGTTGCCCGTCGGCGAAATGAATTTCAGCTCGCCTTTTTGAACAAAGACAAGTACATAGCTTTTACGCGGTAGATTATTTATAAATTTATGGTTTCGGGGGTTTCCTCTATAAGTGCAAAAAAGTGAATTAATATAAAAATCTTTGTTAAAAAGCAAACCAATCAACCCCTTTCAAAGCAATTATATTAGCAAAAAACCGCTCTGTCAACTGTTTGCCGAAAAGTTCACAAAAAATGTTATATAGTATATTTCCAAATAAAAAAACAGTTATATAATATAAATAGTAGAAGCCATTGCGAATATAAAATCGGGGAGTGAAAATATGAATTTTGACTTACAGTATGAGGACAATGTTAGAAAAGCAAAGCAAAAATTCAAATGCGAACATTTTTCAAGGTATTGCGATTTTATATACTATACCTCATCTCTTGACAATTCCCTCAGATTAGCCGCAAGAATTTTAAAGCCTGAAAAACCGTCCTATATATTGGCGACAACTCACGGTTGGCATATGAGCATACCTGAATTTCGGGAATACAACTCTGCCCAAAGTGATTATTTACGGGTGGAGGTTGATATGCGTGGCAGGGCTTTTTCCGACGGTCAACCTGATTGCAACGGATATGAGCTTTTCGATATAATTGATGCTATAGAATATGTGAAAAAAAATTATGCCGAATTCATTATAGACCCCGAAACTGTCTTTTTTGAGGCAGGAAGCGGCGGTGGCGGAAACGCCCTTGCCATTGCCTGCAAATTTCCCGATTATTTTTCTCATATAACAGCACTGTGCGGCATTTCAGATTATGAAAAATGGTACATAGATGATGAAGTGGGTGAGTTTCGGGATGAGCTTTGTGTTTGGGTTGGAGACATATCCAACAAAGAGGCTTACGCTACAAGAAGCGGTGCAAAATTAACGAAAAATCTGACCGCACCCCTTGCAATTGTACACGGTGGTAAGGATATAAGAGTTCCGATATCACACGCAAAAGAATTTATTTCAGAAGCCAGAAAAAACGGTAAAGGCAAACTTATAAACTTTTTAGAGCTATCCACTGTTGGTGGTTGGTCCCATTGGGAAAATATTACAGAGGCAGAAATAAATAAAAGAGATACATTCATCATTAAAGATAGGAATACAAGAAAAACATTGCCCAAAATCCTTCAAAAAGGTGAACTGACCGTGGGAGGTTATCTGGTAACCCGTCATTTTTCGGTTTTTCTGAAAGATATAAACCGAATAGCAACACTCAGATATGATTTGACTGAAAAAACAGCCACACTCGAAGGTTTTGACCGAAACGAATATGAAATATATTGGAGGTAATTTGTATGACAACCATAAAGGTTAAGTCAGGTAGAGAAAGTACGCCGTTACATAATTTCTGGAATCACATTCACTTCCACCCTACCGATGCTATTGAAGACGAATGGGGACAAAAAATTCTTGAAAATATATACAGAGATAATGTTGCTAAAACCGTCAGAATGTATACTATGCTTGAGGATATTGTTTCAATGGATGAAAACGGTAATTTGGTTTATGATTACACCTTAAACGATGTCCGCCTTGACTATATGGTAGAGCATGGATGGACAGTCCTTTTATGCTACAACTTCATACCGCCTTGCATTTCATCTGACCCCGAGGAACTAAGCCGAGTATGTAAAAATGCAACAAGATATAAGGGCAAATTCATTGTAACCGCGCCGCCGTATGATTGGGATTTATGGGAGGAAATTTGCAGAAATTATACTGAACATATAGTTGACCGCTACGGCATTGAAACGGTGTCAAAATGGCATTTACAATGCTTTAATGAGCCAGATTATCAGGCTTTCTTTATGAGAAAGGCAAAGAGCACTGAAGAAAGGGCGGAAAACTACTGTAAGCTATACCACCGCTTTGTAAACGCCCTTGAAGCTGTAAGCCCAAAGCTTTCTCCTGTTGGACCTGCCTTAGCTTACGAGTTTACGTTCTTTGGAATTTTCTTAGATTATGTGAAGAAAAACAATTTACGTCTTGATTATATTACCTTTCATAGCTACGGTGTTCACCCTCACAAGCTTTCTGTAGAGGGACTAAATGTTAACCAATTATATGATGAGGTTATGAAAAGAATTGATTTTGCCCATGAACACGGTTTTGTAGATACGCCGTTTTTACTTGACGAGTGGGGCGCCGCAACCTGCGGTTATTTCAACAATGAGGAAAACCCCGATTTAATCTTTCGTGAAACCGAAGTATTTTCTGCTTATTTTGCAAAAACAATCATCGATTTCGAAGAAAAAAATGTGCCGCTTGATAAGATGCTTATTTGCCTTGCAGGTCAGCATGAAATGAAAACCGATTTTTCAGGCTTCAGAGGTTTCTTTACTCTTAACGGCTTCCCTAAACCAATCTATAATGCTTATGTACTTGCCTCTAAAATTGGAAACAAAAAGCTTTCGGTAGAGAAAACTGTAGAAAACAAAAAGCTTTCGGTACTTGCGAGTGAAAGTGAAAACAGCATTTCGGTTTTAGGAGTATACTCCGCCGAAAACTTTAAGGATGCTCTACCCGACCTCTATGTTAAATTCGATTTTTCCGAAATTAAAGCTAAAAAGAAAATAAAAATTTGGGAAATTGATAAATATAACGCAAATGCCTATAGCGCATTTTTGGAGCTCGGTTCGCCCGAAAATTTATCTCGGGAAAATATTGATTACATTATGGAAAAATCAAGACTTAAATGTGAGGAATTTGATTTTTCTCCCGATTTTAGTATTAGGCTTTGTGAAAACGCAGTAATATTAATAGAAATTTTTTAAAGGAGCAAAAATTATGAACGCAAAGGAAATAAAACAGCTTGCCCGCGATTGCGGTGCGGATATTTGTGGTATTGCAAGTCTCGACAGATTTGAGGGAGCGCCCAAGAATATGGACCCCCGATACATTATGCCCGAGGCTAAAAGCCTCATCGTTATGGGTTTCAGAGTTATGCGTGGCTCGCTTAGAGGAATTGAAGAAGGAACCTTTTTCTCAAACTATTCCGCAATGGGTTACGGTTGTCTTACCTATAATTATATACCAATGACAGTTATCAATATGTGTAAGGTTATCGAGGACGAAGGCTACGAGGCTATTCCTTTAGGTCACCAAAGCGATTGGCGCGGAATTGATAATGACGGTAACGAAAGAGGACGTTATTCGCGACCTGTCGAGGACGGTAAGCCACAGCCAGATATTATGCTACATTTACGTATATGCGGATACCTTGCAGGTCTTGGCGAAATCGGATACAGTAAAATGCTTCTCACCCCAGAGTTTGGCCCCCGCCTCAGAATAGGTGTTATTTTAACCGAGCTTGAATTAGAGCCCGACCCGATTTACGACGGTCCTAAGCTTTGTAATAGATGTATGGCTTGTGTAAGAGAGTGTCCCGGTCACGCAATCAGTCCAACAAAAACAGTAAAGGTTACGCTTGCAGGCCACGAGGTTGAATGGGGCGAGCTCGATTGCGACGCTTGTGATATTGCTTTCCGTGGCGGTGAAATTTGTGCTGAGGGCGAAAAAGGTACATATCAATCAGGCAGAGATGATGTAAAGCCGGGCGCACATTCACCTTTCTATTATAAACCTATGAATCTTTATCAGTCGGGGCAGGCTGTTTGCGGTGCAAAGGGCTGTACACGCGCATGTATGATTAACCTCGAAAAACGCGGAGTTCTTAAAAATAAGTTTCATAAGCCATTCAGAAGAAAGCCCTTATGGAGTGTGGATTGGTCGGATTACGAGCCTATTGAAAAAAAGGCTGGGGACGAGAGTCTCTCTGCTTTAGGTGCTATGTCTAAAACTCAAAACAAAGCCGAAGAATCACTTTCTAAAGCGCACGAAAAGGAAGCCGATTAATATGCTTAAACTGTCCGTCGGTTATCAATTTTTAGAAGACGAGCCGTTTTACGAGATTGTTAAAAGAAACAAAGAGCAAATTGAAGAGGTTTATTTTGCTTACCCGAATTTCGCAAGCGGTAGGTCTATGCTTGAAGACGAAATCACCGAGCCTTTTGAAGAAGATTTAGCACAAATCAGAAAAATGGGCATAAAGCTTGATTTGCTGTTTAATGCCAATTGCTACGGCGAAAATGCTATCAGTCATACACTTCGCAATCAAGTGATTTCTACCGTGAAAAATGTCCGTCCCGATGTTGTAACTACAACCTCCCCTGCAATAGCGTACATAGTAAAAAACAGTTTTCCCGAAATTAAGACGCGCGCTTCCGTTAATATGAAAATTGGCAGTGTAAAAGGTATGCAGTATCTTGAGCCGCTATTTGACAGTTTTTGTATTGCCAAGGAATGTAACAGGGATTTATCCTTGCTAAAAGATATTTCCCACTATGCTAAGGCAAACGGTAAGCAAATAACAATACTTGCAAATAGCGGTTGTATGCGAAATTGCAGCGGACAAATTTTTCACGATAATATGGTTGCACACGAGGCTGATATTGCTAAAAACGATAACATTGGATTTGTGCCCTATACCTGCTGGAATTACTTAAGAGATAGTAAAAATTTTGTTTCGGTTCTCCAAAACACTTGGATAAGACCCGAGAATATTGATAATTATGAGCCCTATGCAGATTTAATTAAAATTGCAACAAGAATGCATAGCCATCCCGCTATGGTGATTAGCGCTTATGCCAAGCGTAAATTCAGAGGAAATTTACTTGACCTGTTCGAGCCCGGCTATAGCCCTGCTTTCGCACCCTATATTATTGATTCCTCCCTGTTGCCTATGGATTTTTGGCAAAAAACAACCGAATGTAACAAAAAATGTGAAAACTGTAATTACTGTGACACAGTGCTTAAAAACTGCTTAGTTAATACAGATATGTAAAAAAAGCTGCAACGAAAATTTCGTTGCAGCTTTTCATTATAGCTAATTAAATTAGATTTCAGCGAAGTACTTAATTGTACGAACCATCTGGCTGGTGTAGCTGTTCTCGTTATCATACCAAGAAACAACCTGTACCTGATAGGTATCGTCATCAATCTTAGTAACCATTGTCTGAGTAGCATCAAAGAGTGAGCCGTAGGTGATACCGATGATATCAGAAGAAACGAGCTCTTCCTCAGTGTAGCCGAAGGAAGCACTTGAAGCAGCCTTCATAGCAGCGTTGATGCCTTCCTTAGTGATGTCCTTACCCTTAACAACAGCAACAAGG
>CAZNTP010000039.1:0-13643 GCA_964575985.1 uncultured Ruminococcus sp.
ATTGTTCAGGAAATGAACCGCGAGACCAATACAATAGGCTCTAAGGCACAAAATGCCGAAATTGCGCATATTGTGGTGGATATTAAATCTGAGATTGAAAAAATCAGAGAGCAGATTCAGAATATAGAGTAGGTTTTAGTTATGAAACTAGTAAACATTGGATTTGGAAACTTGGTGTCGGCAGACAGAATGATTGCTATTGTAAGCCCCGAATCTGCGCCGATAAAACGAATTATAGGGGATGCTAAGGAACGCGGTACACTTATTGACGCCACCCATGGCAGACGCACAAAGGCGGTTATTATTACCGACAGCGACCATATAATACTGACCTATCTGCCTGCAGAGAATTTGGCTCACCGCATAGCAGAGGAAAAGAGTATTGACGGAGAGGATTATGATAATGACTAAGGGTTCGGTTTTTATTATTTCGGGGCCATCAGGCTCTGGCAAGGATACTCTTTTAAAGGTGCTTTTTGAGAGGCACCCCGAGATTGCCTTTTCAATTTCTTCGGTAACCCGTGATATGCGCGAGGGCGAAATTGAGGGCGAAAAGTATAACTTTATATCCCGCGAAGCATTCGAAAAAATGATAGAGAATGACGAGCTACTCGAATATAACGTTTATGTTAATAACTATTATGGCACACCAAAAGCCCCTGTAATTGCCGCCACCGAAAAGGGACTTGATATTATTATAGAGGTTGATGTTAACGGTGCCGCTAATATAAGAAAAAAGCTGCCTGAGGCGGTAAGCATTTTTATAATGCCGCCTACTTTCAACGAGCTTGAGCGAAGACTAAAGGGCAGAGGCACAGAGTCGGACGAGGTTATAGCCAAAAGAATGAACGAGGCTCTTGCCGAAATTAAGCGTGCTTCAGAATACGACTATATTGTTGTAAATGACGATATAGAAGTAGCTGTTGACAATATAAATGCTGTAATTCAGGGTCATAGATTAAGATTTATGAATCAGCAACATATTATTAATGAGGTGTTGGAAAAATGTTAAACCCAAATATTGGAAAGCTTATTAAGGACTATAATAACCGCTACCGTCTTGTAATTGATGTGGCTCATACCGCACGCGAGATTGCAAGCGCTGCAGAGGAAGCCGGCGAAATCACAGTCGAAAAGCCGGTTAGCGTTGCTATTGATAAATTAGCATCCGAAATTTAAGATTTTCAAAAAAGTTCTTCGGGAGGAATGGGTATGACAGGGCTTGTGGCTCGTATAGCTTTGCAGGGCGCAACCTTTGCGTTTGATAAGCTCTATACCTATGCAGTTCCCCCCGAGATGTATAAATCTGCCCAAAAGGGAATTCGCGTTTTAGTGCCGTTTGGCAGAGGCAATATAAAGAAGCAGGGCATAATTTTTTCTTTAGAGCAGGATGAAATAAAGGGACTTAAAAGCTTAATTTCGCTTATAGACCGTGAGCCTGTTCTGACAGAGGAAATGCTTTTAATGGCAGAATATATGCGTGAAAGTGTTTTTTGCACCTATTACGATGCGGTGCACGTAATGCTTCCTACAGGCCTTGGCTACAAATTGGTTGATTTTTACTCTGCTAATGCTGAGTTCACTGCACTTTCACTGCTAAGTGATGCCGAAAAAGAGGTTGTAGAACTTTTAACCGCTTCGGGTGAAAAGTCCGTGGATGAAATTAAGAAAACCTTAGGTGTTACCGATAGCCTGCTTGAAGCCTTGGTTTCAAAGGAAGCGGTAGTGAAAAACAGTGATACCAAACGTAAAATAGGGGATTCCACTCAAAAATGGGTGCGTATTTTGGGCGACGAGCTACCTGATATTAAGCTCACCCCCCGTCAAAAAGAGGTTGTAGAGCTACTACTCGCGGCGGGATCGGCGTCTGTTAAGGAAATCTGCTATTTTACGGGCGTTTCGCTCTCTGTTATAGAGGGGCTTGTTAAAAAAGGCGTTCTGACTTATTTTTCAAAGCAGGTTTACAGAACTCCAAACCGAGCAGAAACCGCAAAAAATACAGAAAAAATCACCTTGACCGACGAACAGCAGGCGGCCGCCGACGGTTTGAAAAAAGCCTACCTTTCAGATAAGGGTGAGGTGTCGCTTCTTTACGGTGTCACGGGCTCGGGTAAAACACAGGTCTTTTTGTCTCTTGTGGATACTGTTGCGGAGTCGGGGCGCGGCGTTATTGTAATGGTGCCCGAAATCGCCCTTACCCCACAGCTTATATCAATCTTTTCTGCAAGGTATGGGGATAAAATAGCCGTTTTCCATAGCGCTATGTCTATGGGACAGCGTATGGATGAATGGAAACGCATTAAGGACGGCAAGGCCCTTATTGCAATAGGCACCCGAAGCGCAGTTTTTGCCCCCTTTGCCGATTTAGGACTTATAATTATTGACGAGGAGCAGGAGCATACCTATAAATCCGAAAAAACTCCCCGTTTTCATACAAGAGAGCTGGCAAGGTTCAGAACCCACTATCACAAGGGGCTATTACTCTTGGCCTCGGCTACACCTTCACTTGAAAGCTTTACGGCGGCTAAAAAGGGTAAATATTCCTTATTCTCCCTTAAAAACCGCTACGGTAATGCAGTGCTTCCCACGGTCGAAACGGTCGATATGCGTGAGGAGCTTATAAACGGCAATTCGGGAATATTAAGCACCAGACTTTATGAGGCGCTTGGTGAAACCCTTAAAAACGGCAATCAGGCAATACTTCTGCTTAACCGCAGAGGGCATAATACCTATGTTTCCTGCGTGGAGTGCGGATATGTTGAGAGCTGTCCCAATTGCAGTATTTCTCTTACCTACCATTCGGCAAATAACCGACTGATGTGTCATTATTGCGGGTATTCCAAGCCAAACGACAGGGTTTGCCCCGAGTGTGAGGGCACACATATGAAATTTATGGGGCTTGGCACCCAAAAGGCAGAGGAAGAACTAAAGACACTTTTTCCTACCGCCCGTGTGCTTCGTCTTGATGCTGACAGTACTATGGCAAGGGATTCCTATTCGGCTTATCTTAACGATTTTGCTAAAGGTGAATATGATATTCTTTTAGGCACACAGATGGTTGCAAAGGGACTTGATTTCCCGAATGTTACCCTGGTGGGTGTGCTCGGTGCTGACAGCGCGATGTACAGTGAGGATTTCCGTAGCTTTGAGCGTACCTTTTCGCTTCTTACTCAGGTTGTAGGCAGAGCCGGCAGAGGTGACGCTATGGGTACTGCAATAATTCAGACCTCAAGTCCCGAGAGTAATATAATCGGGCTTGCAAGCGAGCAGGACTACGATAGTTTTTATGAAGAGGAAATACTTAACCGCAAGCTGATGATTTATCCACCCTTTTGCGATATCTGTGTTGTAAGCACACAGTCGCTATCAAGGGATAGGGCAGAAAAGGCGGCTAATGCTATCTTCAAAGCAATAAAGGAATTAATTGAGAATGAATACAAAACGGTAAAGCTGATAATATTAGGCCCCTCTGCCGCGGCAGTGGCAAAGGTTAATAACAAGTACCGTTTCCGTATGATTATAAAATGTAAGAATAACGCTGAATTCAGAAAAATGCTGAGAGCGGCGCTTGAGAGTAAAACGGCGGACGATGCTACCGTTTGGGTTGACATTAATCCCGAAACGGTTATTTAGGAGAAGGTTATGGCAATTAGGAATATAGTAAAATTAGGTGACGAGGTGCTTCGCAAAACCTGCAGAACACAGCTACAGTTTGACGAAAAGCTCGCTACTATACTTGACGATATGGCAGAAACTATGTACAAGGCTGAGGGTGTAGGTCTTGCCGCCCCACAGGTTGGAATTCTAAGGCGCTACTGCGTGGTTGATGTAGGTGACGGCTTAATCGAGCTTATAAACCCCGTTATTGTGGAGAAAAGCGGCTCGCAGACAGGAGCCGAGGGCTGCCTTTCTGTGCCCGAGCGTTATGATGAGGTAGAAAGACCTATGAAGGTCACTGTTCGCGCTCAGGACAGAAACGGCAATAACATTGTTGTGACAGGCGAGGGACTTAAGGCCAGAGCTTTTTGTCATGAAATAGACCACCTTGACGGTATACTTTTTATAGATAGGACTAAATAGATATAATGAAAATAGTTTTTATGGGTACTCCCGACTATGCGGTAAAAACGCTTGAAGCTTTAGTAGACGCAGGGCACGAGGTTGTAGCGGTTTTTGCTCAGCCTGATAAGCCTGTCGGCAGAAAGCGTATTTTAACGGCGCCGCCCGTAAAGGTTTGCGCCGAAAATTTGGGTATTCCTGTTTTTCAGCCCGAAACCTTAAGAGACGGGGTTGCCGCCGAAAAGCTGGAGGAAATAGCGCCTGATGCTATAGTGGTAGTGGCTTACGGCAAAATTTTGCCAAAGTCAATACTTTCTGTCGCTAAATACGGTTGTATTAACGGTCACGCTTCGCTTCTGCCTAAATACAGAGGTGCGTCACCTATACAGTGGTGTATTGTTTGCGGTGAAACCAAAACGGGTGTTACCACAATGTATATGGATGAGGGCATGGACACGGGCGATATATTAGAACAAACCGAGGTAGCCATAGGCGCGGATGAAACCGCCGAGGAGTTATTCGAGCGTTTGTCGGTAATTAGCGCCGAGCTTATGGTTTCAACCCTTAGTAAGCTTGAAAAGGGCGAACTTAAACCACAAAAACAAGTAGAGGCGGAGGCTACCTATGCCCCCATTATAAAAAAGGAAATGGCATTTATAGATTTTAAAACTATGACTGCCAACGAGGTTTTTAACGCGGTCAGAGGCTATTACTCTTGGCCCTGCTCATATTTTATGCTTGACGGCAAGCGAATTAAGGTTATAAAAACGGCTGTGGGTGAAAAATCGGGTAAGCCAGTAGGCACTGTAGCAGAAAGCAGTGACAGCTTTTCTATAGTATGTGCCGACTCAGTTACCGTAAAGCTTTTAGAAATTCAGCCCGAGGGTAAGACTCAAATGAGCGCCAAGCAGTTCTTAAACGGCAATAAGATACCTGTTGGAACCTTAGGCTGACGAGAGTCGAACTCGTCACGCCTGACAAATATTAATTTTTCGCCCGAACTTGTCTCATCACTTGCAATACGTCAGTATTACTGCGTTCTTCGACTTCGTCGGAACAAAAAATTACTTATCTGTCAGGTCGAAGAGTTTCTCTCAGCCGCCTTTTTCTGAAAGGCGAAGCGTGAAATTCGCAGTGAGGCTGTCGCCTTACAAGAATAAACGCAAGAAAGGAAGTAAAAGGCGGCGAGCGAAACCGTAATGGGTTCGACTCTCGTCAGCCCAATTGGAGAAGAAAATGCTTAATCCCAGAAAAGCGGCGGTAACCGTGCTTACCAAAATCCAAAGGGACAATGCCTATTCAAATCTTACTTTAAAAGAGTTTTTAAAGGATGCCAAGCTTCCTAAAGAGGATGTTCGCTTTGTCTCTGCATTGGTTTACGGTGTGCTTGACCGCCAGATAACACTTGATTATGTTTTATCATGGTTTATGAAAACCCCGATAAAGAAAACCGCGCCATTTACCCTTAATGTTTTACGCACCGCGCTTTATCAGATAATGTATATGGATAAAATCCCTGAAAGCGCCGCCGTTAACGAGGCTGTAAAGCTAATAAAAAAATCAAAGGAAAGCAGAAATGCAGGCTTTGTTAATGCAGTTTTAAGGTCGGCTTTAAGGGAAAAGGTAGAACTGCCTGTGGGTAATACCGCGCAAGAGCTTAGCATCAGATATTCCGCGCCTGTGTGGTTGGTGGAAAGCTTTTTGGCTGATTACGGTATAGACGATACCGTTGCGCTTTTAAGTGAAAGCCTGAAATCAGCACCCACAGTAATAAGGGTTAATAATACTAAAACCGATAGCGCCACACTTAAAAACAGGCTCGAAGAAATGGGTATAAAAACGGTTTTGGGCAAAGCGGAAAATTCGCTTATACTCGAAAAGGGTACGGATATTGGGGCTAATCCGCTTTTTAAAGAGGGACTTTTTCATGTAGAGGATTTGGCATCCCAAACGGCACTTTCGGTACTAAATCTTAAAAAAGGCGAAAGGGTGCTTGATATATGCGCCGCCCCCGGCGGCAAAAGCTTTACCATGGCAGAAATGATGGAAAACGAGGGCGAAATTGTCTCCTGTGACCTTTATGAGCAAAGGGTAGAGCTTATAAAAAACGGCGCAGAGCGGCTGGGGCTTGGTATTATAAAGCCAATAGCTTCGGATGCTACTGTTTTTAATGAGAATTTAGGCAAATTTGACTGTATTTTATGTGATGTTCCATGTTCGGGGCTTGGGGTTATCCGTCGCAAGCCCGACATTAAATATAAACCCGAAAGTGATTTCGGGGAACTTGAAAGCATACAGTATGCAATACTTACCAATGCGGTAAAATATCTTAAAAAGGGCGGCAGAATACTTTATTCTACCTGCACACTGCGTAAGGCTGAAAACGAAAATCTTGTAATTCGCGTTACAAAGGAGTATAATACCTTGCGTAAGCAAACCGAAAAGACCTTGATGCCGCATAGAGATAATACCGACGGATTTTATTATGCGTTACTGCAGGAAAAAGAGTAAAACACTCTAAAAAGGAGGAAGCCTTTATTGGCTAAAACCGATATTAAATCTATGAACGAGGCCGAGCTTGAGGCTTTGCTTGCCGAAATGGGTCAGCCAAGGTTCAGGGCCGCACAGCTTTTTAAGTGGCTGCAGGCAGGGGTTGAGGATTTTGACCAAATGACAAACATCCCAAAGTCCTTGAGAGAGAGCCTTAAAGAAAGCTGTTATATAGCAGGGGTTACGATTGAAAGAAAATTAGTATCCCAAATAGACGGTACGGTTAAATATCTTTACCGACTTTTTGACGGCGAGCTTATTGAATCGGTGCTGATGAAGTACGAGCACGGCTATACAGTTTGTATTTCTACTCAGGTTGGATGCCGTATGGGCTGTAGCTTTTGCGCTTCGGGGCTTTGCGGTCTTAAAAGAAATCTTACCGCTTCTGAAATGCTTTCCCAGATTATGATGGCGGCAAAGGATAACGGAATCAGAGTTTCCAATGTTGTTATGATGGGAATGGGCGAGCCGCTTGATAATTTTGATAATTCTATAAGGTTTTTAGAACTCGTTTCAAATGAAAAGGGCTTAGGTATAGGACTCAGGCACATTTCACTTTCCACATCGGGTGTGGTAAGCGGAATAGAAAAGCTAAAGGAATACAACCTGCCTATAACCCTCTCGATTTCGCTTCACGCTCCTAATGATGAAATAAGAAGCTCTATGATGAAGGTGAATAAGAGATGGAATATCGACGCCCTCTTAAAAGCCTGTAGGGAATATCAAAAGGTAACCACGCGTAGAATTTCTTTCGAATACGCGCTTATTGAAAATGTTAATGACAGTGAACAATGTGCCGATGAGTTAGCCGCAAGGCTTAAAGGCATAATGTGTCACGTTAATCTTATACCTGCTAATCCGGTAAAGGAAAATTCCTTTAAAAAGCCGGATAAAAATAAAATTCAAAAATTCAGGCAGCTGCTGGAAGCTAAGGGGCTTAATGCTACCGTTAGGCGAACGCTTGGGGCAGATATTGAGGCATCCTGCGGACAGCTGCGAAACAGAGCAAAGGAGGGAGATATCAGTGCAGATTTACAGTAAAACCGATATTGGCCTTACAAGACATTCTAATCAGGATGCTGTTTTTACATCCACTCTTGAGGACGGCGCAGTTTTTGCCATTGTTTGTGACGGTATGGGCGGCGCAAATGCAGGAAATGTAGCCTCGGATATGGCAGTCAGGGTGATTTCAGAGTATATTACACAGTCGTATCGGATAGGAATGGATTTTTACGACATCGAAAAAATGTTTAAAAATGCCATTTCCAGTGCTAATATGGAAATTTATGATATGTCCTTAAATAATGACGAGCTTAAAGGTATGGGCACTACGGTAGTTGCGGCCCTAGTGCGTGACGGTACTGCCGTTATCGCCCATGTGGGTGACAGCCGCGCTTATATGGCAGGGGAAAGCCTAAAAGCCATAACCCGCGACCATTCGGTTGTTCAAAGCCTTGTTGAAAGCGGAAAAATTACCCCTGAGGACGCTAAGGTTCACCCACGTAAAAATGTGATTACAAGGGCGCTTGGAACTGAGGAAAATGTGGTTGTGGATAGCTGTCAGATAAAGCTTGATACAAATGATATCCTGCTTCTCTGTACAGATGGCCTTAGCGGCTATGCAGATGAAGACAGTATTTATGAGGTTTTAAAGGCAGATATATCACAGTCGGCTGATAGCTTAATAGAACTCGCAAAGGCAGGCGGCGGCCGTGATAATATTACGGTTGCAGTAATTACATTAATGTGATAGGTTAATCCGTCTTAGAGAAAGGAATATAACTATGGATAAATATGTAGGCAAACGACTTGACGGCAGATATGAAATAAGAGAGATTATCGGTGTAGGCGGTATGGCTGTAGTTTATAAGGCTTACGATAATCAGGAAAACCGCATTGTTGCTATTAAGATTTTAAAGGAAGAATTCACTTCAAATGAGGAATTTGTTCGTCGCTTTAAGAATGAATCTAAGGCTATTGCAATGCTATCCCACCCAAATATTGTTAAGGTTTATGATGTAAGCTTCGGCGACCTTATTCAGTATATTGTAATGGAATATATTGAGGGCATTACCTTAAAGGAATTTATTGAGCGCGAGGGCAGTCTTCGTTGGAAAGATGCTGTTCACTTTACAGTTCAGATTCTTAAGGGTCTTCAGCACGCTCACGATAAGGGTATTGTTCACCGCGATGTAAAGCCGCAGAATATTATGGTATTTTCTGACGGTACAATAAAGGTTACCGACTTTGGTATTGCGCGTTTTGCTCGCAGTGACCAACGTACTATAACCGATAAGGCTATAGGCTCTGTTCACTATATCAGTCCTGAGCAGGCAAGAGGCGAAAAGACCGACGAAAAGGCAGATATTTATTCTGTAGGCGTAATGCTTTATGAAATGCTTACGGGAAGACTTCCGTTTCAGGCAGAAAGTGCCGTTTCGGTTGCTATTATGCAGCTTCAGCGTGACCCTCAGCTTCCTACCGAAATTAACGGCTCAATACCGCAGGGTCTTGAGCAGATTACAATGCACGCTATGCAGAAAACCCCTGAAAGACGCTATCAGTCGGCAGGTGAAATGCTAAGCGACCTCAGCCGTTTTGTGAGAGACCCCTCAATTACCTTTGAGTACCCTTATTTTGTGGATAATGCTCCTACTAAGTTTGTGGGCACAGTGGGTATGGACGCAGATTCAGAAATTTTGGATACCAGTGAGATGGCCGATGCAGATATAAAGGAGAAAAATAATATCATACCCATTCTTACAGGTATAGCTATTACCTTGATTATAGCCCTTATAGTATTGGCTGTAATTTTTGTTCCAAAGCTTTTCTCTGATACAGGCGCCGAGCTTGAATGTCCCGATTTTGTGAATAAAACTATCGAAGAAATCAAAAAGAATACTGAGTATATTGAGAATTTTGATTTTGAAGAGGAATGGGAAGAAAATGCTGATTTTGCTTACGGTGTAGTTTATGAGCAGTCAGAAACCGCAGGCCAGAAGCTCAAAAAGGATGCTAAAATCACCCTTTATATCAGTATGGGCCCTGTAACACAAAAGGTTCCCGATGTTTACGGCAAGACCGAGTCCGCCGCTGTTTCAGAGCTCAAATCCAAGGGCTTTAAAACCGTTATTACTGAAATGCCTCACGAGGAGGTTGAAGCAGGTCTGGTAGTTAAGACCGAGCCTCAGCGCACACAGGTTGTGGCTGAAAATGAAACCATAACCATTTATATAAGCTCTGGTAAGCCTACGAAAAATGTTGAAATTCCCGATGTTTTGGGACTAAGCCGAGAGGATGCCGAAAAGCAACTTAAGGACGAAGGCCTTGTGCCTGAGTTATTAGAAACCCAGATTGCTTACGGTGAAAAGAGCTATCCTGTAGGTTCTGTAGCAAAGCAGGAGCCCGAAAGCAGTACCACACAGGTTCCCGAGGGCACTACCGTTAAGGTTTATGTTTGCACAGGCTATACCTATAACGTTAAAATCCAACTGCCTAAGGATTTCCAGAGTCAGTATTATTTTGTATCGCTTTGGGCAGATGGCAGAGCCATAAAGACCAGTGATAAAATCGACTCCAAGGCGCTCTTAACCTATACCTTTGAGGAGCTTACTACTACCGAAAGGTCTGTAGCGCTTACGGTTAAAATTTCTGCCGACGGTAAGGAAGAGCACGATCTTTACGATGTTTCTGTTCACTATAAGAATAAGGAAACAAGTATAGACCATACCTATAAATATCCTGTATTTGTTGAAGAACCTGAGGAAAGCAGTTCTACCGATTCCTCAAATACAAGCGGCACTACCGGCGCTGACAATAGCGCGGGCAACAATAATGAGAGTTCTTCAAAAGAAATTACCCTCGCTGGTACTGATACCGACAGTAATGCAAGTAAAGGCGAGAGCGGTAACAGTGGTACAACCTCAAGTGCCAATACTGCAACCTCGTCGGGTACACAGGGTAACACATCTGATACAAGCTCTGTAAATACCGGCAAAGCAGAAAGCAACTAGGTATGAACGGAATTATAGTTAAAGCGCTTTCAGGCTTTTATTATGTCAGCTGTGACGGTGTGACCTATGAATGTAAAGCAAGGGGAAGCTTCCGCAAAAGCGGAGTTTCCCCTTTGGTCGGTGACCGTGTTGAGTTTGAAGCAGTGGGGACGCTGGGCGGCATAATTAATGAAATTTTACCCCGAAAAAGCGTTATTGTAAGGCCGCCTGTGGCTAATATTGATAAGCTTTTTATAGTTTCCGCCTTTTCCTCTCCACAGCCTAATACTTTTATAATTGATAAAATGACCGTTATAGCTGAATATAACGGTATAGAGCCTATAATTGTTTTTAACAAATGTGATATGGGCGATTTTTCTGCACTTCGCTCGGTTTATGAAAGAGCGAGCTTTAAAACCTATGTTGTCTCTGCGGCAAGCGGTGTTGGGTATGAAGCGTTAAAAGAGGAATTAAAGGACTCGGTAAGCGCTTTTACGGGCAATTCGGGTGTGGGTAAGTCAAGCCTTTTAAACCGCATCTTAGGTGAAGAAAGAATAGCCACCGCCACGGTTAGCGAAAAGCTGGGCAGAGGCCGTCACACTACAAGACACACCGAGCTTTATGAGCTGTCATTCGGCGGCTTTGTTGCAGATACCCCCGGTTTTTCTTCCTTAGAGCTTGATAGCGGTGACTATGCTTTAAAGGAAAACCTGAGCTATAGCTTCAGAGATTTTGAGCCGTTTTTAGAAAATTGTAAATTCACCTCCTGTACTCACACAAAGGAGAGCGGTTGCGGTATTCTGGAGGCGGTCAAAAAGGGTGAAATTGAACCCAGCCGTCATAAATCCTATATCGAGTTATTCGAAGAAATGAAGGATTTAAAGCCTTGGGTGGCTAAAAAACACCGAAAAAATTAATTTTTGTAACATTTTTGCATTTTCCTTATATACTGTTATTGAGGGTCAAAAAGACCGGCTTACCTGTATTTAGGAGGATGCAAAATGCGAAAACCCTGCAATTTTAACAAAGGAATTTTAGCACTAACATTCGCTTTTGGGCTACTTATAAGCTGTTTTTGCCCTCCTAAATTTTTGGTGGCAGTGCTGGCTATTTGGGTAATAATACTCGGAATATCCAACTGCAAATTTTAACGGAGGCGATTTTTGTGAAGGTAGTTTTAGTTAAAAGTCCAAAATTTTTAGGCGGTATTCTCAGAATAATTTTCGGCATAAAAAAGCAAAGCGTTTGAATGTGAATACATAACCCCCGTGCATTGCACGGGGGTTGTTGTTAACGCAATAAGGTCCTCTTGTACCAAAGCTAAAAAATCCTTGTTCCTAAGAACAAGGATTTTTGGTGCGGGTGACAGGACTTGAACCTGCACGGAGTTCCGCTAGCTCCTAAGGCTAGTGCGTCTGCCAATTCCGCCACACCCGCATATTAAATTGTATAAATTATTACCATTACTATCTTAAAACTTTACGGGCAGACGCATGCGTGACCGCTTGCGGTTCCCAAAACTTTTTCACTGCCGCTCAAAGTTATTTGACCGCTGCGCCTTTTCGTTTTCGCTTATTCCTCCACAGGAGGCGCTCAAACTCAAAACTACCAATTCCGCCACACCCGCATATTTGAGGTAATAAGTAATGGGTAATAGTGAAGAAGTGTACCTACAACGATAGATATTTTACTTTATATTTGCCAGATTGTCAAGAATAAAACGCAGAGTTTTTTAATATTTTGCAAAAAAAATAAAATTAATACTTGATTTTATTAAGAACTTGTGATATTATACTATGGCGGTCAAGAAATCGCACCTGCGCTGATAGCTCAGCTGGATAGAGCGTCTGGCTACGGACCAGAAGGTCGGGAGTTCGAATCTTCTTCAGCGCGCCAAGAAAGCGGCAGAGTCTTTTGGCGATGCCGCTTTTTTAATATTTAAATAAATCCCGAACTCCTGAAGGGAGTCGTCGGAGCAGCCGCAAGCCGAAGCGCTTGCGGACTGTGGAGTCTCGAGCACGAACAATATGTCGGGCACCGCTAAGAGCGGTCGACAGATTGGAGAGCGCAGAGTATCTTCTTCAGCGCGCCATCAAACCCGACGGTTTCCGTCGGGTTTTAATATTTTTATAAATAATGTTTAAAATAACTCCAAGTGAGGTGCTAATGTTGGATTATAATTATCATACGCATACCTACCGTTGCGGACATGCTACGGGTACAGAGGAAGAATATATAAAACGCGCAATTAGCTGCGGGGTAAAATTTATGGGCTTTGCCGACCATGTACCGCTTAAGTTTTCGAACGGTTATGAATCAGGCTTCAGGGTGCCTATGGCAAAGGCTTCTGAATATGTTTCTACAATATCGGCTCTCAGAGAAAAGTATAAGGATAAAATAGATATTAAAATCGGCTTTGAAATGGAGTACTATCCCGATTTGTTCGAGAAAATGCTAAAGGATGTTATCAGTTTCGGTGCAGAATATCTGATTTTAGGCGTACATTTCGCTGATGCCGAATATCCTGATGCTGTGCCTCATTCGGCAGAGCCGAGTGACAGTGAGGAAAAGCTCAAAACCTATGTAAACCGTGCGGTTGAGGGTATGAAAACAGGCGTTTTCACCTACCTTGCCCACCCTGATATGCTAAACTTTACGGGGGATAGTTCGGTTTACAGAGAGGAAATGCGTAAAATTTGTGTGGCTTCGAGAGAAAGCGGCATTCCGCTTGAAATAAACTGTCTTGGAATAAGGGATAACCGTCACTATCCCAATATGACCTTTTGGGAAATCGCCGGTGAGGAGCAGTGCCCTGTTACCTTTGGCTTTGATGCTCACGATGTGCTGAACGCTTATGATGCCGAATCGGTTCCAAAGGCTAAGGAAATGGTTAAAAAATATAACCTTAATTATATAGGAAGACCAAAAGTTATATTATTAAATAAGTAAAATAAAAGCTCTTGTGAATATTACATTCGCAAGAGCTCCAGACTGTCGAAAAAGTCCAGTTTTCACTGGGCTTTTTCTGCGTTTTATGGTATA
>CAZNTP010000040.1:0-13597 GCA_964575985.1 uncultured Ruminococcus sp.
TCCATTGTGAGTTGGTTATGGTCAGCCGCAATGTTTGTTGTAGTAAAAATAGGAGCTAATTCATGCTGTGCGGGTGCTGCCTCGTTGTGCTCTGTCTTAGCAAGCACACCTAATTTCCAAAGCTCAACATCAAGCTCGCGCATAAATGCGGCAACTCTTGGCTTTAAAACACCGAAATAATGGTCATCCATTTCCTGACCCTTAGGCGGCATTGAGCCTATAAGGGTTCTACCACAGTAAATAAGGTCGGGACGCTTTTCGTACATCGCCTTGTCCACAAGGAAATACTCCTGCTCGGGACCTACCGTCGCATTAACACGCTTAACATCATCGTGTCCGAAAAGCTTTATAATTCTAAGTGCCTGCTTATTTATAGCATCCATACTGCGAAGCAATGGGGTTTTCTGGTCAAGCGCTTCACCTGTGTATGAGCAAAAGGCTGTAGGTATACAAAGGGTTTCATCCTTAACAAAGGCATAAGAGCTCGGGTCCCAAGCGGTATAGCCGCGTGCCTCAAAGGTAGCTCTAAGACCGCCTGACGGGAATGACGATGCATCGGGCTCGCCCTTTATAAGCTCTTTACCTGAAAACTCCATAATAATATGGCCGTCTTCCGTGGGGCTTATAAAGCTATCGTGCTTTTCGGCTGTAATACCTGTAAGGGGTTGAAACCAGTGTGTAAAATGAGTAGCCCCCTTAGATATTGCCCACTCCTTCATAGCAGAAGCTACAGTATCTGCGATACTGCTGTCAATAGTTTTACCCTCTTTAATTGTACTTTTTAAAATTTTATAAACCTCTTCGGGTAAACGCTCTTTCATAACAGAATCGTTAAAGACGTTTATACCGAAAAGCTCACTTACTTTATCCAAGGAAAAATCCTCCCATTTAACATATATATAATAGTATAACTTTATTAAACACTTTTGTCAATTAGTTGTCGGCAAAATAAAGCATTAAAACATCCCTCACAAGAGAATATTGTTTAATTTCTATCCCCACAAGCTCTTGTTGTATATCCTTAACCGCAGAAATATTTTGGTTTTCCAGTTGCTTCAAAATTTTTGCATCCTCAACCAAAAGCTCTATAGTATAAACCCCTTCGGACGCTTTTTTTGCAATTTTTCGGGCAATTTGGGGTATGTTATCGTTCTTTAAAATCAAATTATTTTTAGCATAATATGTGTTTCCCGTATAGTCACATTTCCAATCAACAAAATTAATTATTTCACTGTTATCAATAGCCACATCCGCAACATTTGAAAAGTGCGGATATATACTGTGGTCTTTAAGTAACTGTTCGTCGGTTATATTGAAATACAGATGTCTGTATTCAGGCTTTCCGTCATTCCAAGTAACATCTATATGACTGTACTCACCGCCTATATTCACACAGTTCCACATATGATTTACATTCTCAGACATACCGTAAATCAAATCACATCTTACACCCACCTTATTGCACAACAGTTTAAAGGCTCGTGAATACCCTTCACACAAGGCTTTGCCGTTTACAATACATCCGTAACTGGTTTGATTCAAATCTGCAAATTGGTCATATTCTGTGTTGTCACATAAATAGTCATTTAAAAACTCAACCTTTTTGTATTCCCCTTTACATTTCACCAGCAGGTCAACGATTTCTGCTATTTTAGAATTGAGTTTATTATTCATATTCTCCCGTTCATCACGCCTGACCAGATATCTGTTTTGATTCTCCCCATCATCAATCTCAAAGGCAATGCTTATATAACTACCCGACATATCGGCCATCTCGCCTACAATATATGTATACGGCATCCAGAAAAAATCCGGATGGTCGTTTATCATAGCATTGTAAGCAATAGAAACATCGGTGTAAAATCCGTCATAATTATTACATAGCCTCACATACCCCTCAGGCATTTGAAGTGCGATTAAATATAAATTCTCATAAATTTCACGTTGCTTTTCGTTAAGCTCCCCGTATCCTGAATCGTAATAAGTGTTATATACAAAGGGCTCACCGAAATCAATTTCACTTACAGACATTTCCTCGGTGAAAACCTCGTATTTTGATTCCAATTCATCCATAATTTCAGATACATTAAAATCTTCGTTAAACTCGCAACCGCACACAAAGGCAGACACCGACAAGGCTAGCGCCAAAGCTAAAATTTTCTTCATTAATTAACCTCATTAACAGAACTACAAAGTTCTTTTATATAATCCGTCCAATAATAACATATAGGCACAGTAAGGGTAGTATCACTATTTTCTATTATATATAAAAAATCCTCTTTTGAAAAGCCGTTTTCACCGATTTTTTCAATTATTTTTCTTATAATACTTCGTTCAAGCTTTTGGTAATCGGTTGAAGCTGTTAGCATATCAACAATCTGCACACCGGTGTAACGCAAGGTTTCGACCTCGTTATCAAGTTCAATACCGCCGACAAAATCAATTATTTCTGCCAATACCTCGAAATCAGCCGTTATATAGTGGTCTATTGGATACCCCAATATAATATCCTCTTCAACAAAGCTCTCGGCATTAAAAATCACATTTAAATTTTTATAATAAAAATCCATAAAGAAATAGGTTTTGTTGCCGCCGATATCGACCATAACACCTGCATTTTCAGGCTCTTCGCTGTAATACGGCACTGAGGGTGTGGTTTGCTTTACAGGCTCAAGTTTTGAATTGAGGTAAAAATATCCGCCCGTTACATAAACTATACAGCACACTAAGCTTATTATAAGAGTTTTTAATAAAACCTTTAATTTTTTTCGCATTTTATCACCGAAAATATTTTACCCGTTTTTAACCTAAAAACACAAAAAGGGGGCTGTCTCACTAAGAAAAAGTGAGGCAGCCCCCTATACTTTTTATTCGGTTTCCATAATTGTTCTGAACTCGTCGCCCGAAATCTTTTCGTTTTCAAAAAGAATTTTTGCAACCTCGTGAAGCTTAGGCATAGCATTTTTAAGAAGCTCGATTGCCTTAGCATACTGGTTCATTACAACATTCTCTATTTCCTCGTCAATTACAGCCGCAGTCTTTTCGGAATAGTTAGGTGTAGATGAGAAATCGCGACCTAAGAATACCTCATTATTGTCATTACCGTAAGAAACGAGACCCAAACGGTCACTCATACCAAACTTTGTAACCATCTTACGAGCCAAATCGGTAGCACGGTCAATATCGTTAGAAGCACCTGTGCAAACATCATCCTGAGTGAGCTGTTCGGCCGCGCGTCCGCCAAGCAGTGAGCAAATCTGCTCTAACATCTGCTTTTTAGAAACGTGACCTTTTTCAACATTAGGCAGATACATAGTATAGCCTGCCGCCATACCGCGACGAATAATGGATATCTGATGAACGGGGTCTTGAGTTGGCAAGAAATACGATACTATAGCATGACCTGCCTCATGGTAAGAGGTTATCATTTTATCTCTGTCACTTACTATGTGAGATTTCTTTTCAGTACCCATTACAACCTTGATGGTAGCCTCCTCTACCTCTTCCTGAGTAATCGCCTTTTTACCGTGGCGAACTGCAAGCAAAGCAGATTCATTTAAAAGGTTTTCAAGGTCGGCACCTGTAAAGCCCGAGGTGGATTTAGCAATAGTTTTAAGGTTAACATCAGGACCTAATGGCTTTCCGCGGGAGTGAACCTTCAGTATTTCCTCTCTACCCTTAACATCAGGATAGCCGACGGTTATCTGACGGTCAAATCGTCCCGGACGGAGTAACGCCTTATCGAGTATATCGGGGCGGTTTGTAGCCGCCATAACAATAACGCCCTCATTAGCGCCAAAGCCATCCATTTCAACAAGTAACTGGTTAAGGGTTTGCTCACGTTCATCGTGACCGCCGCCAAGACCGGCGCCTCTTTGACGGCCTACGGCATCAATTTCATCAATAAACACAATTGCAGGAGCTTCCTTTTTAGCCTCACCGAAAAGGTCGCGCACACGTGAAGCGCCGACACCTACAAACATTTCAACAAAATCAGAGCCCGAAATTGAGAAGAACGGAACACCTGCTTCACCTGCAACGGCGCGTGCCAATAGGGTTTTACCCGTTCCGGGAGGGCCCACAAGCAAAACACCCTTAGGAATTCTGGCACCCAAATCATTGAACTTTTTAGGGTCTTTAAGGAAATCGACAATTTCTGCCATTTCCTCTTTCTCTTCATCAGCGCCTGCAACATCGGCAAAGGTGGTTTTCTTTCTGCCATCATCCTTGCGAGCCTTTGATTTGCCAAAGCCCATTGTTTTATCTGTGCCCATTGAAGCGTTCATACGCTTCATAATGAAAATCCAGAATACCACCATTAAGCCAATCATAAGAACTGTAGGCAATAAATTGATAAGCCATGCGCCCTCGCCGCCGCTCTTATAATCATACTTAATCTCGTTAGCTGTGCCGCGATTTTCTTCGTTTATTTTCATAACAGACTCATTAACGTCGTTATAAAAAATAGAAGCATCCGCAACAGTATAGCGGTATGTTTTGCCGTCTTCACGCAACACATACTTAATTTCACCGCTATACAAATTAAGCTCAAACTCAGAGATTTCATTATCTTTTACAAGATTTACAATCTCGTAGTATTTGGTTTCTGCCGTGTTTTTTGTAAAATAGGAAACCGACAGCATAGTAAGTATAAATACTATAGGGATACCTATATACAAAAGCACATTTTTTAAATTCTTTTTCAAGACTTTGCTCCTTTCCTATTTGTCGGCTTCGCCCATATAAACCTCAGAAGCGAGCACTCCGACAAAAGGTAAATTTCTGTATTTCTCATTATAATCGAGTCCGTAGCCTACTACAAACTCGTCAGGAACGACTTTGCCCACATAATCAGCCTCAATATCGGCTCTGCGGTTAGCAGGCTTATCAAGAAAAGCGCAAACCTTAATGCTTTTTGCGTGTCTTTGAAGTAAAACATCTTTAAGGTATGAAAGGGTAACACCCGAATCCAAAATATCCTCAACAAGAAGTATGTCACAGTCTTCGGGATTTATGTCAAGATCCTTCTTAAATTTAACAACACCTGTGGTTTTGGTGCCGCTATAAGAAGAAACCGCCATAAAATCAATTTCACAGTCACAGGTTATGTTGCGCATAAGGTCTGCCATAAAAACAACCGCTCCTTTGAGCACACTAACAAGGAAAAGCTTTTTTCCTTCGTAGTCCTTAGAAATCTGTTCGCCAAGTCTTTTGCAGATTTCCTTAATTTCTTCTTCCGTAACTAAAATTTCTTTAATATCCTTACTATTCATTTTTCTCACTCTTCCCTTTTAACATCAATGCGTATTACACGCTTTGTATTACTGCTTACACCGCACCTTTGCGCAACACCTATACCGCAAACCCAAACAACACCGTTATCGTCTGCTATTACGGGTAGTGTCTCTCGCAAAAAGACAGGCACAGCACATTCATTATAAAGCTTATGCAGTGTTTTTGTACAGCCTCTGCCTAAAAGTCTTATGCTGTCACCCGGTCTTCTGGTTCTTACTACCAATTTTCCTACAATTTTATCACAGTTAAGCAAACTATTTAATAACAAATTATTAATTTTTTCCTTTTTTTCGAAAAAATTATTATCACATTCTGTTAAATCAACAGTATATTTAACCGTTTTTGCCGTATTTTTATCTTCTGTCCAAATAAATTTTCCGTCCGACACAAGCGAATAGCCTTTCGGTAGGCTGGTCCTACCGCTTGATAGGGCAATCTTAAAAGATTCCTCAATATGAACGGTTTCGAGCGTAATTTCAGGCAATACCCTTTTAAGATATGCCTTTATTATCCTTTTAACCCTTGCAGGCTCTGTCTTGCAAAAGTCGGCAACAAGTCTGCCGTCGGGCAAAAGATTTTGAGACATATATTCCTCTGCCATTTTTTTAAGATATTCGGCATCCTCTTTGAGTATAAAGGAGCTTCTTAAAACGGTTGCTTCTACCGACGTATTAAGCTCCTTTAAAACAGGCACTATGCTGTGTCGTATTTTATTTCGGGTATAATCGTCTGAAAGATTTGTGCTATCGGTCACAAACGGAATATTCTTTTCTTTGCAGTAATCTTCAATTTGATTTCTTGTGCAAAGAATAACAGGACGGATAAAAATACCGCGTTTTGCAGGTATACCCGCAAGACCGTCAAGACCGCTCCCCCGTGTAAGATTTAAAATTACGGTTTCAAGATTATCGCTTGCAGTGTGCGCCGTTGCCACAACTCCGCCGCCTGATACACTTTCTAAAAATTCATATCTTGCTTCTCTTGCGGCAAGCTCTGTGCTTAAGCCCTCTTTTTTTGCAAGGGTAGGCACATCAACCCTTTTGACAGTAAGCTCAACACCCAGCTTCTTGCAAGCCTCTTTCACAAATTCTTCATCGCGAAAGGCCTCTTCGCCGCGTATTAAATGGTTAAGATGCGCCGCTTTAAGAGTTATTCCCAAACTATCCTTTAAAGAATAGAGCGAATAAAGAAGCGCCATAGAGTCTGCACCGCCCGAAAGGGCAACCGTTACGGTGCTCACATTATCCAAAAGCGAAAATCTTTCTATTGCTTCTAATACGGATTTTTCCATTATCTAAACACATCCACAGAGGTAAACCTTGTAAACTGACCGTCCCAATGGAGATCGACCGTGCCGATTTCACCGTGACGGTTTTTAGCCACAATGCACTCGGCTTTATTCGGATCGCCTCTATCTTCATCATCAGCCTTTTCACTATCATAGTAGGTTTCTCTGTAAAGGAAGAGAACTATATCGGCATCCTGCTCGATAGAGCCCGATTCACGAAGGTCAGAAAGCGCCGGCTTATGTGATTTACCCTTAGCCTCGGTACCACGGGATAACTGCGCACAGGCAATTACAGGCACCTTAAGCTCTTTTGCCATAATTTTAAGATTTCGTGTGATTTCAGAAACCTCTTGAACACGGTTTTCTGTAGCCTTTGCCGATTTCATAAGACCAAGGTAATCTATTACAACAAGGTCGGGGGCGGGCTTCATTCTTCTTAGCTTTGCTTTCATTTCAGGAACAGTTATTGCCGAGGTTTCATCAAAATATATATTTGCCTCTGATAGCGCGGCGCCTGCCTGAGCGAGTCTTGCCCACTCCTTATCGTCAAGCTCGCCTGTGCGCAGCTTTTCACTCTTTATACCGGCTTCACTCGAAAGCATACGCTGTGCTAATTGGTCACGCGTCATTTCAAGTGAGAAAAAACATACAGTTCTGCCCGTATTCATAGCAACATTACGCACAATATTAAGCGCAAACGAGGTTTTACCCATACCTGGACGGGCACCCAAAATAATAAGGTCAGATTTATTAAGACCCGTTATCATTTTATCAAGGTCACCTATACCACAGGGTATACCAATATAATCCTTACGGGTTTCGGGGTCAGCCATTTTGGAAAGACGGTCATAGGTCTCGTTCACAATAACATCCTTAATATGTGTAAGACCGCTGATTTCCCTACCCTGTCGGATTTCGAAAATACGTTGCTCGGCAGAATCAAGAAGCTTGCCCGTATCCTTAGTATTCTCGTTAACATCCTTAATTATATCGTGAGCGGCGCCCATAAGCGAACGGGCATAATAATTGCTTCTGATAATATCAACGTATGTAAGTACGTTAGCAACAGAAGGCACTGCTTGTACCAGCTGTGTGAGATACGCCTTGCCGCCTGCCTCGTCATAAACACCTGATTTTTTGAGTTTTTCAAGCAAAGAAACAAAATCGATTGTTTGGCTAAGCTCGTACATAGAAGCCATTGCCGCGTATATCTCTTTATGCTGAGGGATATAAAAATAATCGGTTTTCATACTAACAGCAATATCGCTAAGGCAGTTTGGGTCGACTAAAACCGAACCCAAAACCGCCTGCTCTGCCTCAACCGAATACGGCACTCTTCCGCCGTCAAGATTATAAATCAGCTTTTCATCACTCATTGCCGATTACTCCGTAACCTTTACTGTTATTTTTGCAACAATACCCTGATAAAGCTTAATTTCGGCAGTGTATTCGCCAAAATTCTTTATATCGGGCGCATTCATCTTCTTTTTATCAATCTCAACACCGAGAGTTTTCTTAATTTCAGCCGCAATTTCCTTAGATGTTACCGAGCCGAAAAGTCTGCCACCGCTACCTGCTTTTGCAGTTATGCTGACTGTTTTACCGTCAAGCAAAGCGGCGGTTTTCTTGGCAGCGTTAATTTCCTCTTGCTTGTGGTGTGCTGCCGATTCCTCGCGGTTTTTAAGCTCGTTTAAAGCCGCGTTATCGGCCTCAACTGCAAGCTTTTTGGGAAATAAAAAGTTTCTTGCATATCCATCAGAAGCGTTACAAAGCTCACCTTTTTTACCTAAGCCTTTAACATCTGCTAATAAAACTACCTTCATTTTAGTTTATCTCCTTATCACTGAATTTAGACTTCCATAATTATGGGAAGCACCATAGGACTGCGTTTTGTTCTTCCGAATAAGAATTTTGAAACACCGTCCTTAATACGTGTTTTAATGGTATTCCAATCCCTTATATTATTAATATAACAACGCTCAAGTATATCACATACAAGCTCGTTTATTTCACCCATAAGCTCTTCAGATTCTTTAACATAAATAAATCCGCGGGATACTACATCAGGGCCTGAAACCACCTCACGCGAAATACGGTCAATTGACACCGCTACGATAATAATACCGTCATCTGCAAGGTGCTTTCGGTCGCGAAGAACTATGCTTCCAACATCGCCTACACCTAAGCCGTCAACCAAAACTCTGCCTGCAGGGACTGTTTCCTTGCATACCATAGAGTTTTCACTAAGCACGATTACAGCACCATTGGTGGTTATTAAAATATTATCGTCGGGTATTCCCATCTGCTCGGCAAGCCCTGCGTGCTTTGCAAGATGCTTTTGCTCACCGTGAAGCGGTATAAAGTATTTGGGCTTCACAATGCTCATCATAAGCTTCAGCTCTTCCTGACAGGCGTGGCCCGAAACGTGAACATCATACATACGCTCATAAACCACATTAGCGCCGCGTTTCATAAGCTCATTTATTACCTTGCTTACAAGCTTCTCATTACCGGGAATGGGTGTGGCGGAAATGATAATCATATCCCCCGGTATAATTTCAATCTGTCTGTGGTCGGAAAAAGCAATTCTGTGAAGCGCCGAAAGCGGCTCGCCCTGTGAGCCTGTTGTTACAATTACAATTTCACTCGGGTCATAATTTCTTATATCCGCAACATCTATAAGCACATTGTCGGGCACATTAAGGTAGCCGAGCTCCTCTGCTACAGACACAACATTTATCATACTTCTGCCCGAAACCGCAACCTTGCGTCTGCAACGGACTGCCTCATCAATAATCTGCTGAATTCGGTGAATGTTGGAAGAAAAGGTTGCAACGATTATACGGTGTCCCTCTGCCTTGGCAAATAGGTTTGAAAAAGAACCGCCAACCAATTTTTCAGAAGATGTATACCCCGGTCTTTCAGCATTTGTAGAGTCGGCAAGAAGTGCTAATACTCCGCGTTTTCCGTATTCGGCAAAACGGCCGATATCTATTACATATTCGTCAATCGGTGTAGTGTCAATCTTAAAGTCGCCCGTGTGCACAACGGTACCTGCAGGACAGGTAATCGCAAAGCCGACCGCATCGGGTATAGAATGGTTTACGTGAATAAACTCAACTGTAAATTTGCCTAAGCTCACCTTTTCACCGGGTTTTACGGTGTTAAGCTTAGCGTCACCCAAAAGTTTACTTTCTTTAAGCTTTCCCTCAATAAGACCGATTGTAAGTCTTGTAGCGAAAATCGGTACATTGAAATGCTTCAACAAATACGGAATAGCACCGATATGGTCCTCATGACCGTGGGTTACAACAAGACCCTTTATTTTGTCTCGGTTTTCAAGCACATAGGTGAAATCAGGTATTACTATATCAATACCGGGCATATCTTCGTCAGGGAAAGACATACCGCAATCCACTAAAAACATATCCCCGTCATACTCATAAAGGGTGATATTTTTACCTATTTCACCAAGACCGCCAAGTGGAATAATTTTAACAGGCTTTGCAGGTATACTCTTTTTACTGTTGTTTCTTTTTACGGGCTTAGTGTTCTTACCCGCTGTCATTTGCCTGCTAAGGTTAGAATTCTTATTCGCGTTTTTATTGTTTACCGCATTTTTTGCAGTATTGCCCTTTTTCTTTTCTGTTTTGGGCGGATTACCGTTTCTTTTAGCATTACTTTTATCTTTGTTTACATTCGATTGTTTTTTGGGCGTTTTTTCGTTCATTAAATAATTAAGCCTCCGTTAATAGTAGTTATGTATATTCGTTAAAAAGTATTGTGCACACCCTACAGAACACAAAAAATTATATATTTAGGTATAATGACCATTGCAATGAATATAGGCAAAATTAAATTTGCAAAAATTTAATTTTGCTAAAGCCGATAAAATCGGCTTGTCGAAACACTTTTAAGTGTTTCGACATTCTATAATCATTATAATAATTATATCTAATCTATTTTACATTCAGTTATGTATAAAAGTCAAGCAATTTAATTCAATATTTGTAAATATATTATGTACATTCTGCTTTTTTTTAATCGATTTCAAGTGTAAGAAAATATTTTTTCTCTTTTTTCACAATACACAGCTTTTTCTTGACAGTTTCTTAACATTATGGTAAATTAAAATTCTACAGTAGAACGCTAAATTTAAAAATTAAAGAGAAAGAAAAAATTATGAAATATAAAATAATTGTTATCGACTCAGACCGTGGAAGCCGTAAACTTATAGCAGGTCTTTTAGGTAAAAAATACGAGGTTATTTTTGCAAACACCGTAAACGACGGTTATTCTGCCATAACCTCTAACAATCCCGATATTATAATTATAGACCCTCTCTTTCCTAAAAAGGAGGGCATAGAATTTATTAAATCCATTCGTGAATGGAGTGACTGCCCTATTATTGCGATATCGCAGAACGGCACAGAAAATGCCGCTGTTACCGCCTTTGAAGCAGGTGCTGACGATTTTATAAGAAAACCATTTTTCTCATCCGAGTTCACCGCACGCATCGGCGCTTCTGTAAAGCGAATTTCAATGCTTAATGCCGCCAAGGGTATAACATCTGTTCCAATATATTTGCACGGCGGACTTAAATTTGATTTTGAAAGCAATTCAGTATTTTTAGAAGAAAAACGTGTACATCTTACTAAAAATGAGCTTAAAATACTTTCTCTATTATGTATGCACGCAGGTAAGGTGCTTAGCTATGACTTTATTTTAAAAAATGTTTGGGGGCCCCGAACCGACAATGATACCGGTATTTTAAGGGTTAATATAACAAATTTAAGACGAAAAATAGAGGGCGATGCCATAAACCCGAAATACCTTTTTACCGAAAACGGAATTGGCTACCGAATTGCAGAAAACAACTTCAATGTGACCGACTAAACCACCTTGAACAGATGCTTATAATTTTTACTTATAGCCAGAGAAACATAATCATTATCACAAAGGATAATGTGGTCTAAAACCGCAACATTAATGTTACGCAAAACTCCGCAAAGCTTTTCGGTGGTTTCAATATCATCATAACTGGGTGTTGCCTCTCCACCGGGGTGGTTGTGTGAAAGTACAACATAGGTTGCATTTCTGTTAATAACCGTTTCAACTACATTACGTGTAGAAACGCTAACTGTTCCAACCTCACCCTCAGCAACAATATCAAACCCAAGCATACTACCCTGACTGTCCAAGCATGTAATTGCAAAGGCCTCTTTAGTAAAACCTATATATTTCATTTTTAAGAACTCACCAAGCTCATCCAAAGTGAAATACCGCTTTCTACCGGGGTCGGTTTTCTCTTTCATATATAAACGAATTACAGGTGCCATAAGCTTAATAAGCACCGCGGTGTTCTCACCCATACCTTTAATCTTTTTCAGCTCCTCAATAGGTGCATCTATCACCCTATCGAACGAGCCGAAATGTTTGAGCAAAAGATGTGCAGTTTCATTGGTATCGGCTCTAGGAATACCGTAAAACAACAGCATTTCAAGAACCTTATGCGGCGATGTAGCTTCACTAAAGCCGTTTGCTAAAAATTCTGCCCTTACACGCTTGCGATGATCTTTATGAAGCTGTCCGTCCATATTTCCCAACTCTTTCCAAAACAATAATAATATTATTATATTATATACACTAATATTTTTCAAGTAGGTTAAAAAATGAAAGAATTTATTATAACTAAAAACGATGCAACGCTTCGTCTTGACAAATTCATTACTAAAAATTGCCCAACGCTTCCAAGCTCACTTATGTTTAAATACATACGTACAAAACGTATAAAGGTTAACGGAAAGCGGGCAGAAATAAGCACAAGACTAAATGTTGGCGACACCGTTTCTGCATATATTAATGATGAATTTTTCGTGGCAGTAAAGCCCACCTATGACTTTTTATCCGCCCCAGCAAAATTCGACATAGTATATGAGGACGAAAACATTATTCTTGCGGACAAAAAGCAAGGCTTACTCGTTCACCCCGATAAAAACGAATACACCAACACACTTATTGCCCGAATTCAGCACTATTTATACGATAAAGGCGAATACAACCCCGAGGATGAAAATAGCTTCCGCCCAGCCCTTGCTAACCGTATTGACCGAAATACAGGCGGTATTGTAATAGCCGCAAAAAATGCCGAGGCACTGCGTATTTTGTGTGATAAAATAAAATACCGTGAAATTGATAAGCGTTATTTAACGGTAGTTCACGGTGTGCCTAAAAAGAAAACAGATTTACTAGAAGGGTATCTCGAAAAGGACGAGGATAAAAACCGAGTTTATATGTCCAAAAAATCTACCGACAATAATAAATTTGTCCGCACAAAATATACCGTGCTCGAAAGTAAAAACAATCTTTCATTGCTTGAAATAGAGCTTCTTACAGGCCGCACACATCAAATCCGCGCGCATATGGCGGCAATAGGACATCCGCTTTTGGGTGAAGGCAAATACAGCAAATCTAACGACAAAAAGCTGGGCTTTGATAAGCAGGCGCTTTACTCCTATAGCCTTAAATTTGATTTTAAGACCGACGCGGGTATTCTTAACTACCTAAACGGCAAACGTTTTACTGTTAAAGAGGTCTGGTTTGCAGACGAGCTTTTCGGCAATGGATATAAAAAATTACTATAATGCAAAAAAGCGGCTCTTTTGAGCCGATTCAGACTGTCGAAAAAGTCCAGTTTTCACTGGGCTTTTTCTGCGTTTTATGGTATAATAAAGTTGGTGATAAAAATGATAGTAAAAGACAGAATACATAGAGACCAACTGGAAATGTTCAGCATAGAAGAATTTGTACCGGCAGACCACTTACTAAGAAAAATAGACAGTGCGGTAGATTTTATACATATATACGACTTGGTTGAAGATTTATACTGTAAAGATAACGGAAGACCGAGCATAGACCCGGTTGTAATATTTAAAATGGTGTTGATACAGCATATATACGGAATACCGTCGCTTAGAAGAACGGTTGAAGAAATTAATATGAATGTAGCTTATC
>CAZNTP010000041.1:0-8103 GCA_964575985.1 uncultured Ruminococcus sp.
GTGAAGCACATTCTTCGCTGTATCAGAAAGAGAATTAAGCACGCCGCACTCACGGATAAGGTTACCGAACATAAGGAAGCCTACAAGGTAAACCGATTCGGGAGCTACCAAGCCTGCAATTGCGGTAATGATTATGGGGAATAAAATCTTGGTCATTTTTGATACGCTCTTAGCAGTATAAGGCATACGGATAAGGCGCTCTTTTCTTGTGGTAAGAAGCTTTATAACAGGGGGCTGAATAATCGGCACTAAAGCCATATACGAATAAGCCGCAACCATTATAGCACCTACATACTGTGAATTAAGCTTTTGGGCTACTACTATAGAAGTAGGACCGTCTGCCGCACCGATAATACCGATAGAAGCCGCATCATTTATATCGAAGAACATTGATGCCATACAGAAGGTAAAGAATATACCAAACTGCGCTGCCGCACCGAAAATCATAAGCTTGGGGTTAGAAAGCAAGGGACCGAAGTCAATCATCGCACCTATACCGATAAAGAGTATAAGGGGGAATAATTCATTTGCAATACCCGCATTGAAAAGTGTGGTAAGCGGGCCTGCATCATACTGCTTATTACCGAAAGCATCTAAAATAGGCTGACCTGCCTCGTCTACAACTAATTGCATAACACCGGGTAAATTAACAAGAATAGCACCGAAACCTATCGGGAGAAGAAGTGTGGGCTCCATATCCTTTTTAATTGCAAGATAGATAAGAATGCCGCCTATAGCCCACATTACAAGCATTTGCCATGAGAAATTGTTGGCTATGTTTTCATAGAGAAACTCAATAAAATCCATTTTTAAACAACCTTTCTTTAAATTTAAGCAGAGGAGGAGTATTCGAACCCGATTTTTACGGGACGATTTTCACCTCTGCTGTGTTAAAATACTCGCAAATCCGTCAGGATTTGCTGCGTTTTGTGCCGTGCCGATGCAAAAATCGGCACCGTAAAAATTCTGCGACCTAAAACGTGCAGAATTTTGTGTGATTTTTGGTGCAGTGAAGGTGGCAAGGCTGGCGCCTGCCGCCGCCAATAATCCAAAAAGCGCCTAAATACTGCCGTTTTAGGCGTGTTCGGATATTCCTCCTCTGCTTAAGGAATAGCAATAAAAAAGACTTTTACCGTGACCACCACGGCAAAAGTCTTGCTGTTTAATGCAAAAGCGGGTAAAATCACCGTAATGACGCTAATTGCAACGCCGAAGCGTTAGCTACTCCCTTTTAACCGCAAAGATTATAACATACTGCAACACAAAAAGCAAGAAAAAATTAACAATCTGTACATCTATTTTGATTAACATAATTTGTCGAATACCGTCGGCGGTTGATAACTTTTGCACTGAAACAAAGGCGTTTTCCACCTTTTCCACCGAGTTATCCACATTTTTATGTCAACCAAAGCATTTTAAAAGGCTAATCTGTATAAATTTCCCTTTTGGTGACCACAATATAATTAAGCAATAAAAATCTACTGGGGGAATGCTTTATGGTAAAAGGGGTAAGCAAAACTATAATAGAGGTTAATAATACAGGAAGCCGACTTTTCGAAAAAATTGTTTTTTATGTAACGCCCGAATACGGCAATCTGAGTGCAAAGCAATTAAAACGCGCCGCGGCGGAATTTTCATTTAATTATGACTCAACACTTTCCAAAAAAACAGCGCTCAGAAAAAGATACCAAACAAAGCAAAAATTTAAAATTTTAGCGGTTAGTGGTGCTTCTCTGATTGTTTTGGGTATCATATTATGTATTATATTGTAAATAAATTATTAAAAATGCAAGGAAACTTCTTTATTTCTTGCATTTTTCTTTTTTTTGGAATATAATTAAATAGTTATATTTATTAGTTATTAAAGGTGACAAAATGAAAGAAATTATTAAAAATTCCCTTTCCCTTTTCGGAAGAACTATTGTTATTGATATTATGTGCTTCTTCTTGGTAATTTCCCTAAGCGTTCTTATTACCGCGGCTTTTTCTGAAAATATCGGTTACATAGCGCTTGGCACTACAAGCGAAAGCGAGCAAAGTGTTGAGCTTTACCGCCATTATTATGAAGACGGTGACGATACCAAACGTGCAGAATACGAGGAGGACGGCTATACAATAACCGAAAGCAAAATTCGTTCCGAAGTTTCAAAAACCGGTAACACAGTATTTCTTATCGTTTCAGGTATTTTTTGCATCGTACTGTTAGTTTCCTTTATTTACCCTAAATTCTGGCAAATGGGCACTAAAGACAGCAATCTTGTGCATTTTAAGCACAAAAAGGAAGATGAATTAAAGGGTCTTAAATGCGGACTTTTAGCTATTATCCCAAGCCTTATTTTGCTAATTGTTATAACATTCATCATACCCGATACACAAACTGCGCTTTATAAATTCCTCAACTGCAGTGTTTTTACCTTTGTTGACCTCATTATCGGCTCATCCGAAACCTTTAGGGATATCAGTATTCTGCAGTTCTTGGGTCTGGCTCTTCTAAAAGCACTTATCCCCATTACCTCTTATACGGCATATCTTCTGGGCTATAAGAATATTTCACTCGGTGAGAAACTAATATACAAAAAGGATAAATAAATATAAAATCAGGACAGGTGATTAAAAATGGCTGGCTTATTCGGCTTGTTTAATTTTGAAAAAGAAGGACCGGGAATTGCTAAAAACGCTCCCAAAAAGAAAACCTTTGTTATATTTTTCGAGACATTTTTCCGCAATTTCTGGAAATTTATAACAATTAATATTATTTATAATATATTAGCGCTTCCACAGATTACAAGCGGTCTTGCAAACGTGGGATTAACCCATGTTGCACGTAACACCGCAAGAGATAAACACTCATTCGGGCTCAGCGATTTTTTTGATACTGTCAAAAAGAATTGGCGACAGGCACTCCCTGCAGGTATTATAAACACCGTAATTAATCTTATTATATTATTTGACCTTTATTTCTTTTATACAAGCACAACAGGTGTTATGAACATTATAGGTCTTGGTATTTCCCTTTCAATACTTGTAATTTTCAATATGATGAATTACTTTATGTGGACCCTGATGATTACCTTTAAATTCAACCTTAAACAGATTTATAAAAACAGCTTTAATTTTTCGGTAATCAACCTTAAGGGAAATGTCATCTGCTTTTTATCGCTTCTCCTTGTATATGCAATTTATGTGGGTATTCTTTTCATTTTCCAGAAGCATTGGATTTTCGTAATTACCATTGAATTATTTGTTTATTTTATAACCTTCCCCGCATTTAAATTTTTACTTATACAGTACTGTTGCTTCCCTGCGATAAAGAAGTATATTATTGACCCTTATTATGAAGAGCATCCCGACGAGGATATCGAAAAACGCCGCGACCTCGGAATAGAGGTAGCCGAGCCTCAGCCCACCGTTATTAATGAAGACGGTGAGGAAGAAACCGAAAACGTTTTCGAGGACTAACGGCTTAAAATAGGGATTTATATAATATCGAGTTTGCTAGGCAAAAATACGGACAAAAAATCACTACCCGAAAAAGAGTTTCTATTGCTCTTCTTCGGGTAGTTTTGTCTTATAGCATCATAATCAGTAAATATGCAATATTAGTATTTGCAATTTCAAACCACAGCAGTTATTCCGTAAATCAGCAAATTATAGCTACTATCAAGACTGTGAATTCGAATATTTTTAATTTCTCTTTCCGAGTTTACTTCTATCTTTTTAACATTTACAAGGTACCACTCAAAATTTTTGTCATAGCTAAAGGTTATAGCTCTTGTGCAGTTAGAAGCCACAGGATTAATTCTTGAAGAACCGTGAAGCATTGTTGCTGTAGTTAAATCCTCACCGTTTACGGCAACAAATCTATCCTCGTTTCCATCGGCATATTCAATAATATACTCTGCAACCTTATCGCCATAGTCACACTCAACAGGATAACCCTTGGGCATAGATGTGTTACCTATAATATAAAGCTCTTTGGCGGTTTTGTTTACGGGTATTACAATATCCGTTTGGGATAGCACATAAGGCTTTTTCATCAGCTCAACCGGAAGATTTCCTATATTTTTAACCTCTATCGGTAGTACAGGACCGATTTTAGTATTTCTGAGTGACCTACAACCGTAATCCTTGATTTTTTCCCTTGAATCTGCAATCATCTTTTCGAAAGCCGAAGTATTGTCCAAATTGATATTCATATCAATAGGCATATAGTCTTTAGCCTCAAAATTAAGATTTATAACATCAATTTCATATTTAAGAGGCTCTTTTGGAAGTCTTAGCCTTGCAAAGCCTTCGGCAAACACCTTAAAGTTAGGCGTTGGGTTACCGTACATATCAACAAGACCTTCGTGAAGAACACCGTCAACACAAGCAGGTCTTCCGCGGTTAAAGTCATAGGTTTCTGCCCATTCCCAATAACAAGCGCCTGCCAAAACGGCATCAGAGTCCTCGGAATTACGGCTTAAATTGACAACAGTATCTATAAATTCCATAAAGCTTCTTGGGTTGTTATCACAGTAATAACCGCCCCACTCTGTAAACACAAGTGGCATTTCGGTAAGTGTTTTAGCACTCTCTTTCATACGCTCGCTTGTGGGCGCATAAGGGTGAATTGTGTAAAAATCGAAACCGCATTTGAGGTAGTTTTCCTTTGTCATTTCAAGGCTCATACAGTTAGCGCCCGATATCATATGATAGGGGTCTGCTTTGCGTGCAGTCTTAGCAGAATCCATTAAAAATTCCAATGTGAAATGACATTCATTAAAGCTAAGCCAAAAGGCAATGCTTACGTGGTTTTTATCTCTCTTTATAAGCCCCTCAAGCACTCTGAGAGCACCGTCGCAGGTATCCTTATTAGTCATATCCGACCACCAAAGCCCAGGCTCACCCGAAACCAAAAGACCTATTTCATCGGCAATTTCCATTACGCGTTTGTTGTGCGGATAATGCACAAGGCGCACATAATTAGCGCCAGTAGACTTAATCATAAGCAAATTGCGGCGCAGAATTTCATCACTGTAGGTGTGACCCTCTTCCCCGAATAAATCGTGCTTATTTACACCGAACAGGAAGAAATATTCACCGTTAAGGAAGAATTTACGTCCCTTAATCTTCAAATCCTTAAAGCCTACCTTTTGAACTACTGTATCTACCGCTTCACCGTCTGCAACAATAGAACATTCTAAGGTATAAAGGTAAGGGCTGTCGGGTGACCACATTTGAGGCTTTGGCAGTTCGAAACTCAATTTATCAGCACCGCTTGGCATAGTATGCTCGGCTACTGTTTTGCCCTCTTTATCCTTTAAAACCGCACAAAAGCTTTCGTTCTCACCTTTTAAATCGAGGGTCAGCTCAACATAGCAAACAGCAGTTTTAAATTCATTTTTAAATTCGGTATGCCAAACTATATCCTCTATTACAGAAGCATTTGTATATTCAATATATACATTTCTTATAATACCGCCGTAATTTTCCCAACCTGCTGACGGACCAAAGGGTAAGCCCATATCAGTAATTTCAACAGTGAGTAGGTTGTCCTTTGCCTTTATTAAATCGGTAATTTCAAGTCGGCGCTCAATATAAGGGTCAAGAGTGGCAATTTCCTTACCGTTAAGGGTAACCTTTGCCAAATATGTAATACCCTCAAAAACCAAGAAGGCACGGTCACTTAAACTAACGGCATCAAAGCAAAGCTTACATTCACTTAAACCCACACACAAATCAGAATAAGGCACCTGCTTTTTAATCCAGTTACCCTTTCCTATCCTATAGTCCCACCAACCGTTAAGGCTTTGAACTTTACGCATATTATCACCCAATTTAAACAATTTTTACTGTTATTTTATTTTCTGTAAGGCAGTTTTCGCCTACATAAATTTCAAACTCGCCCTTTTCTACGGTATATTCACCGTAGGGTGTGTAGAAACCAAGCTTATCATAACCTAATTCAAAATTAAACACTCTGCTTTCACCCATTTTGATAAGACGTTTTTCAAAGGCTTTAAGCTCTCTTAAAGGTCTCATTATAGAAGCAATTTTGTCTCTTATATAAAGCTGAACCGTTTCCTTGCCGTCAAAATCACCTATGTTTTTAACATTTACAGAAACACCGAACTTTTTACCGTTTTTAAGATCGACGAGTGCAATTTCTGTAGTATCCACCGTTAAATCACTGTATAAAAACTTGGTATATGACAAACCGAAGCCAAACGGGTATGCAGGTGTCGGTACACTGTCGGTATAGCAGTCGGCAGGGTTTTCACCATAATAGCAGTCAACCCGTCTTCCGCTTGAGGTAACATTATAATATAGCGGAATATGGCCTGTTCTTTTGGGGAATGTAACGGCTGTTTTTCCGCTTGGAACTGTGTCACCAAAAAGAATATCGCAGAGTGCATTTGCGGTCTGGCTTCCCGAATGCCAAGCATAAACAATAGCATCAAGATATTCGGACACACCCTCCATAGCCATAGGTCTTCCGCAAAAGAATACACCTATTACCTTTTTGCCAAGCGCCTTATATCTATGAATAAGCTCGATTTGGTTTTTAGGAAGTGCTATATCCGATACCGAGCGTGCTTCACCTGTTACCTTCTCACTTTCACCCAAGGCTAAAACAATAATATCAGCTTTATTGGCTCTTGCAATATTACCGTCAAATACGGATAAATCGTCATAACCCAAGGTCAAGTTATTACCGATTACCTCTTTCATCGCTTCTGCAAGATTAGGTGTTTCCTCTGCCTTGCCGTCTAAGGTCCAGCTACCTAAAAGTGCACGTCTTTCCCTGATAAAAGGACCTACAAGGGCTATTTTTTGCGATTTATTTAAAGGTAATGTATTATTATCGTTTTTAAGCAAAACCATTGATTCTGCCGCTAAAGCTCTGGCATCGGCTAAATGCTTAGTTCTGTCAATCTCTACAGCATCACAGTAAGGATTTTCAAACAGTCCTTTTCTGAACTTTACTCTCAATACACGTCTTACGGCAAGGTCTATAGTATTTACAGAAACTTCACCTTTTTCGACCAATTCTTCAAGATTGTTAAGATAAATCTTATCACACATATCCATATCAAGACCCGCATTAATAGAAAGCCTTGCGCAATCAGCGTCATTTTCAGCTACACCCTGCTTTTTAAGCTGGGATACCGCCTCCCAATCGGATACAACCATACCGTCAAAACCTAATTTATCCCTTAAGATTTCGGTAAGATATTTATAGCTGGAGGTTACAGGCTGACCGTTTATGTCATTAAATGATGACATAAATGTGCCTACCCCTGCCTTTACAGCCGCACGGAAAGCAGGCAGATAATAGTTATATAAATTATAGTCAGAAATTTCTGTGCGGTGATAGTCTCGGCCGCCCTCGCTAGCCCCATAGCCTAAATAATGCTTAGCGCAGGCAACAAGGCTGTCACTGTCAGAAACATCCTCACCCTGAAAGCCCTTAACACAGGCTTCAGCCAGACACTCTCCCACATATACATCTTCACCGGGGCCTTCAATAATTCTGCCCCAACGGGCGTCCCTTGACAAATCAAGCATAGGCGAAAAGGTCCAATGAACACCGTCTGCAGAGGCTTCCTTTGCAATATTTCTGTAACATTTTTCTAAAAGCTCTGGGTTGAAGCTTGCGGCTGATGCCAACGGTACGGGATAAACCGTGCGGTGACCGTGAATAACATCTCTGCCGTAGATTATCGGTATTCCGAGCCGGCTTTCCTCTACAGCGATTTTCTGCATTTTATTTATAAGTATATTTTCAACGCTTGCAGTATCATCATTACCTGCGTGCGCTGTTGTAGCCATAATAAAAGAACCGATTTTTCCCTCTCTTATCATTTGGAAAATCTCTTCATTATCGGTTAGAGGCGCTTTTATCTGATTAAGCTGTCCTATCTTTTCCTGCAAGGTCATTTTGGACAGTAATTCATCAATGCGTTTTTCGATATCAGTTTTCAAAAAAACCACCCCTTTTGTAGTACTTTTATATTATATCAATTATTGATATTTGTCAATCATTTTAAAAAATCCGAATACGTTTTTAGGCGTATTCGGATATTCCTCTGCTTAGCCAAAGCATTCAAACTTGAATCA
>CAZNTP010000041.1:8113-13509 GCA_964575985.1 uncultured Ruminococcus sp.
TAATTTAAGCAAAGACAAAAATCCTACCTCCAAAATCAGGTTCGGATTATTCGTGTTTGCCTAGCCAAAGCATTCAAACTCGAATCAGATTTTGAAACAAGTATTTTATGCTGTGACATCGTTAAAATACTCGCAAATCCGTTAGGATTTGCTGCGTTTTGTGCCTTGCACACCAAAAAATCCTTTATTTACAAAATTCTGCGACCTTAAAGGTGCAGTTTTTTGTGTGGATTTTGGTGAAGACAAGCGCATAAGGCTAACGCCTATGCGTGCGAATAAGCCGAAAGCCGCCTAAAAACCGCCCTTTAAGGCTGGTTCGAGTTTAAATGCTTTGGCTAACCTATTCCATTATATTGTAGTACTAAAAGAAAAAAAGTCAACCGCAAAATGCCAAAAAGTGAAAAATGACAGGGAGGGCAAACTCTATGATTAGTAGAGTTTTAAAGGCGAAACACTGCAAATTCTATTATACAAATCTTTAAAACGTAGGTTTACTATTTTTTTAAAAAATATTATAATAAAATAAAAATATACAAAGGCGGTGCAAAGAGATGGATGCCAAAAGCCTAGGCAGTCTTATTGCAAGGCTTCGCAAAAGAGAGGGACTAACCCAGTTGGAGTTAGCCGGACAGCTTAATATCAGTGATAAAACGGTCAGTCGTTGGGAGAGCGGACTTGGTTACCCCGAAATTACCCAACTGCCCGCGCTCGCGCAGATTTTTTCGGTTACGGTGGATTTTCTTTTAACGGGAGAAAGAAAAGGTATAACCGTTGCAGGAAATATACTTACCGACATTGTTAAAAATATTGATTGCTATCCCAAAATCGGTATGCTTTCAAATATAACCGATGTAAGCCAAGCGGTTGGCGGTTGCGCGCCCAATACCGCAATCGACCTTGCCAAAATTGACCGCAGTATACCGATATCGGTCATAGGAAAAATCGGTGACGATGAATACGGCAGATTTTTGCTTTCTCAGCTTAGCCGTTACGGGATTGACTGCGAAAGGGTTTCCGTGTCGGATAAAAGGCCTACAAGCTTTAGCGATGTTATGAGTATGCCATCAGGCGAGCGGACCTTTTTCCACGCAAGAGGCGCTAATGCCGAGTTTTCACCCGAGGATATTGATATTTCATCCCTTAACTGTGTAATTCTTCATATAGGCTATATACTTTTGCTTGATGCCTTTGATAAAGAGGACAGAGAATACGGCACAGTAATGGCGCGTTTTCTTCACGATGTTAAGGAAAAGGGTATAAAAACCTCGGTTGATGTTGTAAGCGACAGTACTGCCGACTATAAGGCAAAAATATTGCCTGCCCTTAAATACTGCGACTATATTATACTTAATGAAATTGAAAGCGGTATGCTTTCAGACCTTGAGCCCTATAACCCCGACGGCAGTATAAACACCGAAAATATTCGTAAAACTATGGAATTTATGGCTTCAAAGGGTGTTAGTGAAAAGGTTATTGTACACTGCAAGGAAGCGGGCTTTTGTTATGATGTACCAAGCGGCAGATTTGCCAAAGTGGCTTCTCTTAAAATACCGCCCGAAGAGATAAAGGGAAGCGTTGGTGCGGGAGATGCTTTTTGCGCAGGCTGTCTTTACGGAATTTATAACGGCTTTGACGATAAGCATATTTTAGAGTTTGCGGCTTCTGCTGCTGCCTGTAATCTGTTTGAGGAAAATTCGGTTGACGGAATGCGAAGCTACAGTGAAATAGAAAAATTATCTCAAAATTACGAAAGACGTGAGGGGATTTAAAATGTTAGTAAATTTAGATTATGTACTCAAAAAAGCCCAAAAGGAAAACTATGCGGTAGGTCTTTTTAATACTACCGACACCGATATGCTCGAAGCCGCAATTTCTGCCGCAGAGGAAATGAACTCACCCATTATTATAGGCACTGCCGAGGTGCTTTTGCCCTACGGAGAGCTTGACCTTATAGCACCCTCTGTAATAGCGGCGGCAAAGAGGGCAAGCGTTCCCGTTGTTGTTCACTATGACCACGGCCTTACCTTTGAGCGTTGTATGCAGGCGTTAAAGCTTGGATTTACAAGCGTTATGTTTGACGGCTCTCTGGGCGATGCTGAGCAGAACATAAAGGACACTGCAAACATTGTAAAAATAGCCCATGCATTCGGTGCTACTATTGAGGGTGAAATCGGTCACGTAGGCGAAGCCGCCAGCGGTGACGATACTGTAAGCGACCTTTACACCACCCCCGAGGAAGCCGCAGAATTTATCGAAAAAACAGGTGTTGATGCTTTGGCGATATCTATAGGCACCGCCCACGGTGCTTACAAGCAAAAGCCCCGCCTTGATTTAGAGCGCTTAAAGCAAATTCGCTCAAAGGTAGACACACCCCTTGTTTTGCACGGTGGCTCAGGCCTTTCGGACGATGATTTCCGCAACACCATTAAATACGGCATTGCAAAGGTTAACATCTTTACAGACCTTTGCCTGGCAGGTATAGACGGTATGAACGAGGGACTGAATCGGGATATTCCTTATCTTGAAATACGCAATTTAAAGGTAGAAAAAATTAAAGCCGCAGTAAAGACAAAAATTAAGTTGTTCGGCTCAGCGAATAAGGCATAATAGGTTGTCTCATTAAGCACAGACCAAAAGGACCAACTATATTCGAAATTTTTCGAATATAGTTGGTCCTTTTTAAATGTTTTTTCGCCACTCGAAGTACTTTTGTACGTCTAACGTGGCGAAGAAAACGTTTTCTGTATCTTAATGAAACAACCCCGATTTTTCTATTTTATCAATTGTTTGTTGAATTTTTTAGCGATTGACTTAACCGAAAAATAGACAGTTATCCAGATAACAAAATAACTTATAATAAAAATCAGTGTGAAAATTAAGAGCACCGCAGGCTCAAAGGGAATCCAGCTGTTTACAAGATAGCAAAGACTGTATGCGATATAAACGGTTAAAAAGTGAAATAGCAAGGACCTTGTAATCGGCCAACTTTCAATCTGATTAAAAACAGATGCTCCTGCCTGCAAAAAGGCGAGCAGATATGTTGAAATGATAGCCAGTAACACCTCGGTACCGCTAAGAGAAAAATCGGTAAGGGTGTTTTGCAAAACTGCATAAACAATACCAAGAATAATAGGACCAAAGCCCCCAAAAAGCATACCGCGCAGTAAAAAGCTTTTAATATAAGTTTTCATAATTATAATCCTAACCTTTCTTTAACATATTTAAGATTTCTTCTTGACACATAGTCGGTGTAGCCGTTTTTAAGCCTAACCGTAAGCGAGCCCGAAACCGAAGCCTCAAAACGCTCTATTTTTTCGCTGTTCGCAATACAGGACTGATTGATTTTAATAAATAAGTCTGGCAGTCTTTCTTCAATCAGGTAAAGTCGGCTTTTAATCAGCCATTTCCCCGTACCTGTCAGAGCATATATCTTGCCGTTTTCTACGGTAAAACAGTGAATATGCTCTATTTCAAGCGGTATACTTTCCCGCTCGCTATGGCCGATAAAGCGCTCATTATGATTTAAAACCAGCTTTTCAATGTTTTCTACAAGCAAATTTTTTTCGTGAGCGTAAATCAGTATTTCTTCAGGGCGCTCCTTATCTATAAAAAGCTGAAGCTTCATAAAAATCATCCTTTCATAGTTTCAAAAAAGCTTTTTCTGAATATATATTACGCTAAAAAAAGCACATTTTCAACAAAACTTAACTATGTGGTCTTTTTTTGAGTTTATTCGGTATTTCCGCTTGACTTTTCTGTTTTTATTATATAAAATATAATTAATAAGACAAAAAATGACAATTAGTGACAAAGTGGTTTTAGGAATAAAAAATTCCCGACACAAAGAATGTATCGGGAATCTGGAGCTGAAGATGGGACTCGAACCCACGATCTGCTGATTACGAATCAGCTGCTCTACCAACTGAGCCACTCCAGCGAAATGTATATACATTATATCAAGCCTGACACTTTAAGTCAAGTCTAAACTAAAGGAGAAAAGATATGACTGTTAACCAAAGAATATTTCATTACCGCAAGCTTGCGGGACTAACACAGGCAGATGTTGCCGAGCGAATGGGAATAAAGCTTCCCACCTACTCTAAAATGGAGCGCGAGGGCAGAATTACTATAGATAAGCTTCAAAAAATTGCTGAAATACTTGAATTGGATGCTGAATTTCTTATAAGCGGCAAAGAAAGGAAAAAGGAGATTGAGTATATACCCATTCCCGTTTCGCCAAAGCCAGACGAAGGACTCCATGTGATTAGCGAGCCCAAGTCACCGATAAAGATAACTGAATATATACCTACTGCACGCGAAAAAGCTACTATGCAAATTGTCCACAATTTGCCTAAAAATGTGCAGGAAGAAATCTATGATTTTATTACTATAAAGATGAATGAAAACAGTAAGACCAAGAAATAAATCTGCTTAAGACAACCCCACCCGAAAGATAAAAAACTCTTTTGGGTGGTATTTTTTCGATATTTTTAATATCCTAATTCCTCACCACAGATTATAACGGTTATGCGGTCCTTTACCTGTTGTCTGCCGCTTACTAAATAGTTAGCGCAAATTCTGCGTTCAAAATCGCAACCGTCGGTAAATGCGGGGTTATCGCTTTTAAGCAGTGACACACAGTGTCCAAGCTTAGCGCAGGGGCTGTGGATTCCAAGTCTCACACAGTTTTTTGGGGCGGCAATTTTCTTAACACGCAAAAAAGCTTCATCAAGAGTTTCGACAATCTTGTTAGCGCCCGCAATCATAATAACCTTTTTGGGTCCAAAGGCTATAGCGGCGATGCGGTTGGCAAAGCCGTCAACATTTAAAAGCTCACCCTTTTCGGTGATAGCGTTTGTCGAGCAAAAGTAGAAATCCGCGCCTATAACCTTGCGGAAAACCTCCTGCTTTTCCTCCTCGGTAATGCCTTCGCGGTTGCGGTCATAAAAATTATAGCTTCCGTTAGTTATAAGGTTCCAAACACCGCTTTCTTTAAGTGAAACGCTACCGCCTGCGGCAATAACCGCACCGTCAAAAAGTAAATCATTTACAGTCTTCGTAATATCATTAATGCAGGGTACGTAAATACCCTGCATATTGTTTTTGCGAAGAGCTGTTATAACACGTTCTATACGTTCTTTCATAACAAATCTCCAAAATATTTATTTTGCGTAGTCAACCGCGCGGCTTTCTCTGATAACATTAACCTTTATCTGACCGGGGTATTCAAGCTCGTTTTCAATGCGCTTTGCAATCTCGTGTGAGATGAGTACCATCTGGTCGTCGGATACAACCTCAGGTTTAACCACTATACGGACCTCACGTCCTGCCTGAATAGCGAATGATGTTTCAACACCGTTAAAGGAATTGGCGATTTCCTCAAGCTTTTCAAGACG
>CAZNTP010000042.1:0-11124 GCA_964575985.1 uncultured Ruminococcus sp.
CCTGATTAAAAACAGAAAGACCTGTTTCCATAATAGGATTAATACAGGAAAGTCCACCAGCGCGGAAGAACATTTCACCCATACAAAGTGTGGTATGTCCGCCACCGCCGTAAACGTTTATAAGGCGGTCATTTTCTATCGCATCTGCCATAAGCGTTGCGGCTTTTTTAATGTTTTCGCCCTGTGTTTCGTTTACAACTTTGAAATTTTCCATTAGACTTTCAAAATAACCGAAATCGTTCATAAAAACATCTCCTAACTTTTGATATACACTTCAACTTTACATATTTCTTTATTTGAACAAACAAGATTACCGTTGATTTTTTTACCATCCATCCATATTCCTGTTTTATCCGTTGATTTAATAACATGAATCAAATAGCGAGTATTACGATATAATTTTTCAACTGAATACTCATGCCAGTCGTTCGGGATATGAGGTTCGATGATTATACCATTAAAATCAGCTTTAACACCTAAAATTTCCTCATATCCTCCATGAATAAGCCAAGAAGGCGTAGCTGTAAACCATGTAAACAAATTCATTCCATAACGCTCATTATTTACTCCATAATAAACATTTCCAACCGCATACGGTTCGCTTGTGCGGCAACTATCTGAATTATCAGGATGATTTGGTAATGCCATCATAAGTGAATCAAAAGCATCCTCATAGTCACCGCGCGTAACATCTGAATATATCTTAAACGAAGCAGCATGGTTATATATCGAACTATTTAAAAATGTTCCGGGTATTTGTTTTTGAATTCTACCGCAACGTTCTCCATAAAACACATAAGGCGGATAATTTACCATTGAACCGAACGGAGTAAGCAAATAACGGTTTATTGATCGGGTTATTCGCCTAATTTTATCTTCACTGTCAACAATCCCGCTGAATATTGCCCATGTTTGTGGGTTGAGCCAAATCTTACCTTCGGAATTTCTTGAGGAGCCTATAGGCTCGCCGTCTTCAAAAAATCCATATACATACCAATTCCCATCCCAACCAACACGGTTAACAATTTCTTTGTACTCCTCACATCGTTTTGCAAGGATTTCGGATTTGTCAGTACATCCGATATAATCATAAATCTCTCGCATAATCTTTTGTGAATAAAAGGCAGCAATAGTAACCCAAACAGATGTTGCTCCATCACCGTATTTGTTTATTCCGCCAAGTCCGTCAGCCCAATCGCCATCGCGGATGAGAATTAAACCGTTTTTGCCACGAGAATGATACATATAATCCAACGACCTGAATATATGTTCCTCTACAGTTGATTTTTTATCACTTGCATAGAATCCAATTTGTTCATCTAATATTGCATAATCACCGGTTTCTTTTATATACGACGAAACAGCGCTTGCCGCCCAAATCGGTGAATCTGAAAAATCGCGGTCATCTAATTCACCGTTATGTTCTTTATACTGCCTTGGACAACGGCCATCAGGGTACATAAATGATAATGCTTTTAAAATCTTTTCTTTTGCTTTTTCAGGATCAACTAAACAATATCCCCAAGCATCCTGTAACACATCACGATACCCATAAAAATCCTCACCGCGGTTATAACGGTAAGTCAAATATAATTGATTTTTAAGCCAGTAATTAAGAAAATATTCAAGATTTTTGTCAGGCAATGAGCATTTATTTATGCTAAAGAGCCTTTGCCATTCTTCTTTGACTTTTTCAAGTTCTAAATCAACACAGCCGTTTTGCAAACAATTATTTATTTCTTTTTTTTCGCCATCGGATAAATAAATACCTAAAACAAAGTTTCGTGTACATTCTTCCTCGGGCTTTAAAGAACAATCAAGTGAGAGACTTGTTGTTGTGACCAACTGTGGAATACCGGAATAAGTGAATTCTTGTTTTTTGTTGAACTTATACTTTCCGGCATAATCCGAACTAAAAACAAAAGATATATCTCCGTTATTTGCATAAATTGCTTTATCATCATAATTCTCAACAACGGGAAAATCTGCATTTCCTGCCGCATTTTTAAGCCAATCTATCGATACGTCAATTTTAAATGTGCTCAATGTATTAGAATTGTTTTTAATATTAATCTTCCAACATTCGCATGGAATATTTTTAGGAACGAATATCGTGAATTCAATTTCAAGATTTCGAATATTGCCGTTGAAAACTACATATCCTGGACGAACGGTTTCGGTTAATCCTTTTGCTTCTTCGAAAAAATCAACAGTATTATCATCAAAACTTATTTTAAATTTTCTTTCTCCGTTAGCACTGCGTACCAAATAAGTTTTATCCCATTGTTTAGTAGCGTAACCATATGTATAATGCCATATGAATCCTTTACCGTTATTGGTCACAGCACTGCGAATTTTATCATTGCAAAGATATTGAAACCACTGCCGAGGAGTATTTTTGTCTTCAATGACATACGCTCGTCCTTCTTCAATAAATCTCCCGAAATTTTTATCTTTGTTAAAATAAGTATCAAAATCACTGTCATAAAAACTATAATCTAAAGAAAAACGCTTTTTATCATTTATATCCATAAAAACCACCTTTAAAACGATTCACTTAGGTATTCTTTAAACATTTTAATCCGATGATAATTGCTTAATATTTCGATTACCTTAACGCAAATTCATCTTATTTTTTATTTGCTCACTTGTGGGAATTGAGTTCAAAGCACCATTTTTAGTAACACTCAATCCCGACGCACAAACGGCATATTTACACGCGGTTTCAATATCTTTACCCTCTGCAATCATCACAGAAAACACACCGCAAAAGGTGTCCCCTGCGCCTGTAGTATCAACTGCTTTAACATCTATTGCATTAATAAATGTTTCGCCGTTAATATCACAACCTTTTGAGCCTTGAGTTGTAATGCAATTTCTGAACAAGCTTTCATCAATTGCTTTTTTCTCTTGGCTATTGGGAATTACCGCAAAGACATACTTTGCTATTTTTTCGGGTATTTCCCTTATAGGTGCGGGGTTTAAAATAACCTTTACATTGTGCTTATTAGCAAGATTTACCGCAACCTCGTTTACCTCCTCGGGTACTTCGTGTTGCAAAAGCAGAATATCGCTATTTGCAATTTCACTTTCAAAATCCGAAACATCCTGTGGCTCAAGTTCTGCGCTTCTATAGCCTGTTACCTGATTTTCGCCGTTTTTATCGGTTAAAATCACCGCAAAGGTAGTTCTCTTTCCGCTTTTTTCTACAAAAAAACCGTTAATCCCGTATTTCTTTGCAGTCTGACGGCATTTTTCACCGTCGTTATCGTCACCGATAGCGCCGAGAAAAGACACTCCTGCGCCCATTTTAGCACAGGCTACCGCTTGGTTAATACCCTTACCGCCTATTTCTTCAAAAACACTTTTGGCGGCTATAGTCTCACCCTTTTCGTGAAAATGGTCCACATTCATAAAAATCGAATTTCCACAAATTCCTATAACTGAAATTTTAGCCATTTTCACGTTCCTCACAGATGTTTTATACGAGGCAGATATTTTCTAATAAGCGCTTTATTAAAATCGGCTCCGCCCTCAATATTTCCGCTTTTATAAATAGGCACTTCTGCGCCGTTTTTAGCCGCAATTTCTGCCGCTTCAAGTAAAACTGACTGCAGAATAAAGGAACTCGCAGCAGTGGAAACGCTACCCATTTTGACATCTGTTCCTGTAATATCTATAACCGCGTCACCGTGAGGGACACAGTTATCAATAAAAATATCACTGCACTCGAAAAGTTTTTTATTCTCTGTCTTATCGCCAAAATAAGCAGACGATACAACCGAAATATTAGGAATACCGTTTTTGGTAGCAACTTGAGCCATTTCACAAGGTACTGCATTTTTACCGCTTGTTGAAACGGTTATTAAAATATCCTTTTCTGTTAAACAGTAACGTTCAAAAATGCTTTCGGCAATACCGCTCATTTTCTCCATTTTACTGCTTTTTGCCGCACCGTTATGTAACATTAAGTCAGTATCAAGCATAGCAGAAACATTGCAAAGTCCCCCTGCTCTGTAAAAACAGTCAAGCCCTATTAAATGCGAATGTCCGCAACCGAAAATATAGATTATACCGTCATTTTCGATTACTTTTGCTACCATTTTAGCAGCAACTTCAATTTTTTCTTTTTGAGTGGTTTTAATATTTTCTAAAACATTAATAATTTCTGTATAATATTTCTCGAAAATCATTTTTTAAGAACTCTCTTATAGTTTCTGCCTATGTTATCCCAGAGTTCAATTGGGTCTTTTGCGGCAACAGATGTACCGTATCCGCCTCTGTATGTCCAAGTAGCAAGACGGTCAACGCCTAATTCTTCGTACATATCAACAACCTTGTCAATCTGAGCAAAGTCATCAGGACGTTTATTATATCCCATAAGCCAACGTTCACTCTGTTTGCCGTACTTTTTAGCCATTGCTACAGTTCTTTCTGTGATTTCGCGGAAGAAACTTTCGGGCAATGTCCAGTTGATAATTGTGGTAGAGAATACATCGAAATAAGGACAGGATGCTACCATATCCCAGTTATCATAACCGCGAAGTTCTGTTACATAGTAGCCATTAAGTGTTGCGTGAACACAACATGTGATTTCAAGATTAGGATTATACTCTTTAAGCGCTTTAGATGTATCGGTAAGGGTAAGGAGAGCCTCTCTCCAACGGAACTGCTTAACATCATCATTCATAAACTTGGGCATTTCATAGCCGTAGTATTCTTCAAACTTTTTCATACATTCAGGACAACGGCAAGCCCAATCGTCACCTGCACCGCCTGTAATAGAAGCATAAGATTTAGGATATGCATAGTGAGGTTCATCCCAAAAAAATCCGTCAACCTCGGTGTTTTTAGCGATTTTAAGACAAATATTCTTAAAATAATCACGGAAAGAATTTGTGTTAAAACAAGCAGCATTTAAAACTTCACCTGTGTATGCCGATACCTGACGGTGATGGATATTATTCTGTAAGAAAAGACTTACCTGCTCACCGCCAAAGTATTTACCGATACCCCAAGGGTCTGCGATAACACGAAGTCCTAAATCGTGAGCCGCTTTTACAATGTTGTTAATGTTAGGAAACCAAAAATCCATATCAAATTCTGTGATAGCAAGAATAACTGTATCACAGCCATGGTCTTTCATTTCCTTAAAATCCTCTACCGCGTGTTCTACGTAGTTCATTCCGTAGTAACTGACTGCTGTGTGTTTGATTGCCATAGTTAAAACCTACCTTTATATTTTAAATTTTAATTTGCCATTTTTTAAAACCGCTGTCTTCATAAGAATTACCTTCAAAACTAAGGCGACGAAGCAATGTTGCGGTTTCTTCCCTGATTCCGTGAGCATCATCACGATAAGACCAAGGAAATGTTTCTGCACCGCATTTCTGCGCACATCTTACAACGCCTGGGATACTTTTCCAGAGTGTATGCCAAGTGGTAAGCATTAAACCAAACATATTACTATCGGACAAAGTATCAATAACTGCGCCGTAATTACCAGGCGTAAGCCAAGGTGCACCCATAACGTCAAACCCTGTTTCATTTAAGTATGTAAGAGTCTCAACCGGTGTTTCTTCCGCGTTATACTGCCAGTCAACCATAACGGTTTCTTTTGCAATGTATTTGAAAAGATTTCGGGTTTCTCCCTTATTACCAAGACAGATATATTGCTTTTCCTTGTCAAAATCGTCTTCTTCAAGGAACATATCCGCCCAAAGCATAGGACGTTTACCCTCTTTCACGATTTCATTTGTAAGACGATTTAAAAAGTCGGGTAACTGTTTTCTTTCATTTTCGTGATTTGTGTAATAATACGCTTCATCACAACCAAGGTGGAAATATTCGCACTCGCCGAACAAATCATAAAGTTCGTATCTTACTTTTTTAAGAAGTTCCCAAACCTTTTCGGAATGGATATCCCAAGCCCAACCATCAGGTGTGAAAAGATACTGTAATTTAGGGTTTTGGTCAAGCACCACGTGTTTACCGTATATAACTCGAGAAGCGGTAGCGTGTCCTAACTGATTAAACATTGGTATTAATTCAAGCCCAAATTCACGAGCTTCATTAATAAGTTCTTTTACCTGTTCTTTAGTAAAGGCATTTTCCCAAGCGAGTTCCTTTAAGCAATCATATTTAAGCATTCCCCAAAATTCAAGCACAATATGAGTATACTGACAAACACCGATTAAACGGATAAGTTTTTTAATATAATAAAAATCTTGCTCAGGGAAAACACAAATATGTATCATTCGATTTTTGAGTTTATAATCACTCACTTCCTCGCAAACGGGAATTTTAAGCGATTCTTTTCCGTCTTCAAGATTTTCATATTCTATCTTCATAAGCAAAACACAGAAACCGCGCATAAGACCGCTATAGTCTTTGCCTACTACAGATACGCCGTTTTCTGTTACCGAAATGACATACTCTTTACCCTCAGGCAAAGCGGGTATTTCAGGTGTTCCAATTATAAATATGTTAGGCTCACCTGCTTGTAACTTCAGATTTGAGGATTTAAAACTAAAACTATGCCACAATTTTTCGGTTGTTTTGTTAATCATCCTAGCATCACATTTTGCCTCAATTTTTTTACTGAAAATAAAATTTCTATTCAATTTTAATCACCTCGAAATCATTATAATATACACCCTCTTTCAAATAAACTCACAAAATTAAAATAAAGGTGGATTTTTCAACACTTGAACTTTTTGAAAGAATAGGTTATCATAACTATGGAAGGTGATAGTCGTGTTTTTCGAACTTGAAAATCATATTGAAGAAATTATAGGTGTTGACCATATTGAATGGAAACAACAAAGGTGTAATGTTTTACCCAGAGAACATTCTGCTCTTGCATTTAGAATAAGAGGAAACGGGTTTATAAAATATAATGACAGTGAAATATTTGTCGATACAAACGATGTTTTATATTTACCTCAAAACATAGGCTATTCAGCCAAATATAGCGATACAGAGCTTATTGTCATACATTTTGTAACATCAAAATCCGATGATACCGCCGAGGTTTTTTCCTTTGATAATACAGAAAAAATATATAAATTATTTTTAGAGGCACTTAATACATGGAATTCAAAAGAGATTGGCTATAGAATTATAACAACATCAATTCTATATAAAATAATTGGAATCATTTATAAAGAAACACAAAAACATAATCTTCCGCGAAGCTTTATCAATGCTATTTCATTTATAAACTCAAATTATAAAAATAATTCACTTTCAATTAAAGTAATTTGCAGAAATGCAGAAATTGGTGAAACATATTTCAGAAAACTTTTTGCCGAACACTACAAAAAAACACCTGTATCCTATATCACAGAACTTCGAATAGAATATGCCCGAAACTTAATTTCAAGCGGAATGTCTATAGAAAAAGCTGCCTATGAAAGTGGGTTTAATGACCCAAAATATTTTGCAAGAACAGTAAAAAAACATTTCGGTTGCACTCCAAGAGAACTCAAATTATATGGTAAATAATTTAGAACCCACAAAAGCCTGTTGGAATTAAAAACTCTAACGAGATTTTTTGAAATATCTTTCACTTCATTTGGAAGCACACATAAGTTTAAAATAAAAAGAAAGCAGTTATCGGTTCACAAAAACTGACAACTGCTATGTTTTTACAATATTCTCTCTAACTTACCGCCACAATTTCCGCAACGGTATCTATTATAATTTATTATTACTTTTGTTACCTTTTGCCTTTTAATTTCCTGACCGCATTTGATACAGCGAAGAATATAGCGGTAAACGGGTGCTTTTCGTTCTATAACAATTCCTGTTTCGCTTTCTTTGACAACCCGTTTTATATTATATTGAGGAAGTTTTTTATTTACAAACTGTGCATAAATCTTCCATTTACCATTATGATTTAAACAACCCGGTACAGTATGCAACAGTTCGTGCATTATTGTATTAAGAGTAACATTATCGTCAACCTCATCGGCAAGTAACATAGAAGATACGCTTATATCAAACAAATCACCAGCAATTTTTCTGCACTGCCCTAATCTGCATTTGGCGCGAGTATTTACAGTCCAATTGCTTACTCTGCCATATTTAATACCTAAACTATCAAGATCTGCCTTGCATATTGCAACAAGACTCATTAAATCTTTCATACTTCAATCTCTCCAATAATTTTATTATACAATTAATTATTAAAATTGCAATATGCCGACTGAGTATATAAAACTCAATCGGCATATTTTTGTTTTACAAAGTTAAGGGATTATTAGAATTATCCCTAAAACCGTGTTTTACTAACAACTCTACAATTTGTTTTGGTGTAATATTATCCTTATTATTTATTTCTTCGGCTACTGCTTTGAATTTTTCAGAATATGCAATTGTAATACCATCGCTAAAAATTCTTAAATATGGAATAAGCTCGTCTCCAACCTTTTCCCATACAAAAGCCGCCTCGGATATACACCCATCATTTTCAACATAAATACCGAAAACAATTTCGTCATTGCATTTTCCGTAAGGGACATTACAATAATTCATTCGGCTATGCTGAATAAAACCATAGTAGGTTTTTTCTTCTCTTAATTTCTTCATCAGCTTGCCTCCTCAACTATTATAAAATCATTCGGTATATCTTTCTTTTTAACATAGTGCACACCGTTCCACCAAAAAGGTGTTTTAAACTGATATGCAGGCTCGTGTTTGGTTAATCTGAAAACTGTACCGTTACGGGTAAATTCAATCGTTGCACCTATAGGAAGACTATTCAGTTTTGATTTTGTATGCCTTTTAGCCAAGCATCTTTGTCGCCAATGCAGAGCATATTCATTATCTGTTTCGGAAAGTAGGTCAATTATAGATTTAGGACAGTCGCAGTCACCCGGTCCCATCGTTTCATCCATATCCTTATAACCAAAATTATAATAATCTTTCTTTGATGTGGATGTTATAAACACCGCACCAAATATCTTTTGTTCTTCTGGAGGCAAATCGGAATATAACCAATCACCATTCTCATCATGCCCCTCATATTTTTTAAGTTTCTTTACAGCAGCATAGTAAACTGTGCCAACCAATGCGGATTTAAGCACCTCATAATGCCCTCTGTTTAAGCCTTCCATAAAATAGGCATCACATTCAGCCCTACGGTCAATACCGCCGTTTGGAAAATAATGTGTTGCTCTATACCAAGTCCAACCCATATTCAACATTCCTTTCTTTTAGGTTTCGTTATATCTGCACATTTTTAAGCCACCACAGTTTTGCATACACTTCTTGCAAACATGACCTTTATTGCAGACTTCGTGATTATCGTACCAGTCCGTACCGATTATGTTACCGCCAAGAATCTCGCCAATAACTTCACCACAACAAATGCAAAATTTTGGCTGATTTCCTCTATGTAATATTTCAGAAATCTTAGCCTTTCGTTCTTGCTCTTGCCGTTCCTTTTCATCGGCGCCACGTGCTTCGTTCACAAGAATTATTGCTCTTTTGCAAAGATTGATATAATAATCTTCTTTAAGCAATGGTCTGTTTTCTTTATACTCTAAGGCTTTTAAAAGTCTCAAACGCTCTGCATCGGTTATCAAATCATAGCCATACGCATCCTGAATGTCCGCCTCACTGGTATATGTAACACCATCATCACCTACAGCATTCATATTTTTTATAATCTTTGCATCAAGCCGATTTTGGTACTTTTTGATTTCATTATTCAGCAGTCTTTCAAATGCTTCATACGCTTTCTCTTTATCACTCATACTCTACTCCATCTGGGAATTGCAAAATCACGCTTTATTTCACTTTTAGGACAACTCACCATGCACTGAAACGCACGGTCAAAATCGGTTTTTCTAACAATTAGACTCGTTCCATTTTGGTAAATAAGTTTTACCTTTTTACCTTTGACTTTGTATTTTTTTAAATGAACTTTTTTACCCATAATTATAACTCCTTTTAACTTTAATTTTGTTCTGCGAAACTATCAGGAACTCTAAACCAACGATATTCCTCGTATGGCATTAAATCCTCTGACAAATCGCAACAATCTACAAGAACATAATTACCTTTGTGATTAAGAGCTTTTTGCGTATCTTCAAGTTTGAAACTACTATACGGCTTACGATTGAAAATTAACAGCCTTTCGATTTGAGAAAGCACAGGCTTTTGATGGTCGAGTATATATGCCTCTCCCAACACCAATTCGAGATATGCCTGAGCGCTATAAATTTTCCCGCTTTTTAAAATGCCTCTTGTTTTATTTCTTTTCATTTTCATACTCCATTCTTTTTATTGCGTTTTTCACATTCAAAACGAGCTTCTATATCCGTCTTAAACAGATCTTTTTTCTTGATTCGTTTTATGTAGCGATGGTTCTTCCCGAACGAAAAGGCATCAACTTCCCAAGAAAAGTCATCATTTTTAATTGTTTTACAGGTAATAGAGGTAACTTTAATCTCACAGACAGTTTCGCACAATTCATTAAACTCTTCCTCGTGAGGATAATACAGTTTGCTTTTAGGGAGTACTGCCCACAGCACATCACCTGGTTTTACCGAGTCATAAACAAATTCCATTTTAATGGTAGAGTTTTCATCTTTGTTAAGAAAAGGTAATAAAACCGTTTTCCTAAACGCCTCAATAAAATTCAATTCTTCCTTTGAAGATATGCGTTCTACACGAGCATACTCAGCCAACCTCAATTTTCCATCAGTAGAAAATTCCAATGCACCATACGATTTATCAGGTTCTTTTGCTAAACGGAATGTGAAAAGTATATCTTCTCCGATGGCATATCTGTTTAGAGCGTAATACGCTATCGCATTTTGCAAGTTGTTACCTTCTGCTACAAGCTCGTCATAATCCTTGTAAGCACGGATAATATAATCATCATTTGCTAATGTTATATCCTTATGGTTTTCCAACTGAATAGCCAAATTTTGCTTTTTTTTAGCTTCGTTTTTAATATTATCAAAAAACATTTTTATTTTCCTTCTTTCTTTTCACGGATAATATCAAAACATACGCTTGAAAATGCTTCCCAAAATTTTTCAAGGAAAGCTTCATTGCTTTCCAATTTTTCTTTAATTCTGTGAGGCAAATCCTTGGAATTAAGCAGTTTTT
>CAZNTP010000042.1:11224-13260 GCA_964575985.1 uncultured Ruminococcus sp.
CTTTCCAATTTTTCTTTAATTCTGTGAGGCAAATCCTTGGAATTAAGCAGTTTTTCATATTCACCATCGCCCAATTCGTCAAGACCGTCCCATTGTTCTGTTTGCTCTTTAAAACAGGCGCGTAAGTATTCGTTGATATATGCTTGACCTACATTACTAAAAATATTGTTAGAAAGACATAATGGTTCTTGAACGATTTTGGCAATATAATGTTTTGAGGCATATTCACCGCCAATCCAAGCTTCATATGAATCAATATCACTTTCAAACTTGAAATTTTTATTATACTTCCAATCGTTTACATATCCATTTCTGATATCTTCACCAACAAGTTCATTTAGTTTTTGTTTAGCAGATATGTAATCAGTAAAATAGTAATTATATACGCTAAATTCGTCGTCACGGCATTCCTCATGAACAATATACAGGTTAATTTTATCTGTATTGTCAGCAATTGATTTCACTGGTATCAGCATATCAGGAGAAAGAATGACATAATCAAGAGCAATATCCTCAATACGTTTTTTCTCCTGATAAAGTTCAGAAAAACGCTTTTCGAGTTCTTCTTTATCAAATGGCAAAACAGGTTCGTCCAAAGCACAGTGAATATCTACTGTATCATTGTCTGTTTCCTTATCCTTACCATCTCTGATTTCGGTTACTATACCGAATAAGCCTTTATAATCACTTTCATCAGTTACATATATCGGCTCACCAATAACAAAGGTTTTACCTCCAGTTTCATATTTGGCGCCTTGTTCATTTATAATCATAAAATCATCTCCTAAATTAGTTTAATTAAAAGGTTAATAAGCGTTATATAATCGTTTTCTGCAAGATAAAAATCATACATTTCCTCTATACCTTTCATCAATTGACGTATAGCAGTTTTTAGAGATAAACGCTTATGGTTTTCTGAATCAAAAACATAATCGTCGCCTTTGGCGGTTTGCCTGATCTGAAACCAACAATCCAATTTACTTTTTCTTGCAATTCTGCTTAAAAGCTCATATTCAGCGTTATTTAATGTCATTTAAACACCTCGATTATCATATCGCATAAGAACCTCACCGTTTGGCAACGGACAATTCTTTATCCATTCAATATCGTATTTTATCTTCCAATACGGTTTGGCAGGGACAAAGCCTACACCCTTAAAAATATTAAGCCTTAACGAATCTTTCATTCTTTCAGGCGGGGTGAAATTCTTATCAAATTCCATAAAAAACGGAATATCCCTAGAATCGTGAATTGTTACCGTAACACCGTCTATTAACGAAAGAATCATAAATAACCATAACGGACTGCTCGTATCAGCAGTATATAGTATGATTGGAGCATTTGTCTGTGCCCGTATTTCATTTATAACCTGCACAACAAGAGCCGGATTAAGCATAGGCTCGCCACCTGTAAGCATAATTTTGTCATAAGGTTTGTAATCGGTACAAACAGGCAGATTTTTTACATTAAAATCTTTGTTACAGCAGCCCTCACAGTTACGGTTACAATCCTCAAATAAAATAAGTCTTAATTTCTTTCCCATATTAGCATTCTCCCTTTTCAAAAACGTGAAGGTAAATGTTATAGTCACCTCGGCGGGTAATCAAGCGAATCCAGAAATTGCAAGTTTTACCCACAAAATAAAAGTTATATTCCTGATCGCTATGTTCGTTGACCTTAGCTTCGGGATGCTGATAACAAAACTCTGTCATTTCTTTTAGGGTTTCAAAACCATCAGAGCTTACAAGACGGGAATAAACCTCGTCAATTTCCTTTGCATCTACGCTTTCGGGGCAGGTTCTGTTGTTATATGGCCAAATGGTGTTCTGCCAACGATAGCCGTCAAAATCCGCCCTTATATGCATGAATTTCTTTTTAAAAACAATATGACCGTCAACCAACTCTTTATCTTCCAAAATATCAGAAAACGGACCTTCGGTTTTAAGTTCATCAAGAATCGATTTCATAAAATATCATTTTTCCTTTCAGAATATATTTTCAAATGTCTACGCACCGTATTTTCCGAAATTCTCAAA
>CAZNTP010000043.1:0-1552 GCA_964575985.1 uncultured Ruminococcus sp.
ATATCGGTGCGTTCCTTCGCAATGCGTTGATTATAAATATAATTTATGGTATAATTTAACCGATAAAAAAGAATTTGAAAGGAGATTACCCTATGAAGAAGAATGTGAAAACTATACTAATTGTTTTAGGCGCTTTGATATCACTTGTTTCGATAGATACTATTCAAACAAAATTATTTAATAATAAGCCAATTTTGAAGATAGTTGAGGATTATAACGGAGGGGATTTATACCAAAAACATAAAGGTGTTTTAGTCGACACCTATGTTTTCACTGATGGCACTCAAGAAGCTGTGTTCAAATGGAAAAAATATAGTTATCATACTGAAAATAATCAAATCAATAATAGTGCAAAGGGTCAAGATTTTGATGTTGTGTTATCATTTGCTAACTACACAGATGCAAGTGAGATTTATTTTGGTGCATTGAACAGAGGTAAAATGGCAATTAGTAGTATTCAGCATCTTCCCATATACAAGTTCAATACCTTCGAAGATTTGGAACAGTTCAAACTCACTTTTGGTGAAATATTCTCAATGAAGAGTGGTTGGGATGAAGTTCCGTCTTTCAATGATGCAACCATCAAGTATGATAAAACCTTTTTTGAAGAAAATACTTTACTGTTAGTTTATGTTAGTTCTAATAATAGTACACATCGTTTTGGTGTTAATAATATTTTTTGTGATGGTAAATCTTTTTCTATTCATTTAGAAGAAACAACCAAAGCAGAAACCGTTGATACTGCTATGGCAGGTTGGTTCGTTACAGTTGCAGTTACTGACAGTATGATTGAAAACTGCACTGAGTTTGATGCAGATTTGGATAATTTTGAAAACTAATTTCTAAGTTCCAATTCAAAAGGCGGTCTTCTAATTGAAAGAAAATTTACTGATAGAGGCCTATTATCAGTTGCGGACCTGAAATTAAAAGAATATCAAAATAAAGGTTTTGGATTTATAGCTGAAACCTTAGCTTTAAAATTAGCCAAAGAAAAAGGCTATACGATAGCTGTTGGCGGTGTAGATGAAAATAATATTGCAAGTATTGCATTGCATGGAAAATTAGGTTTTGCAATGGATAGAAATTTTTTTAATAAGCAGGGTAGAACAATTTGGCTTTATATTAAAGCATTAAATAATTGATTAGTAAACAAAAAAATACCGACAATCTGGTTGAACATAGATTGTCGGTATTTTTTAAATATTTGTAATATCGTTAAATTACATAACCGCCGTTGATGCCTAAAACCTGGCCTGTGATATAATCAGCCTTGTCTGAGGCTAAGAATTCAATTGCGGCGGCAATTTCGTCAGCATTGCCCATACGTCCTAATGGAATAGTTTCAACAAAGTCCGCTAATTCTTCAACTGTAAGGTGAGAATTCATACTTGTTTCAATAAGACCCGGTGCAATTGCATTAACAGTAATTCCGCTTGGCGCCAATTCCTTAGCAAGAGCCTTTGTAAGACCAATAACGCCTGCCTTTGATGCAGAATATGCAACCTCACAGGAAGCACCAACCTGACCCCACATAGAAGATATATTAATTATT
>CAZNTP010000043.1:1562-2128 GCA_964575985.1 uncultured Ruminococcus sp.
TATTTTACCCGACTGTTTACTAACCATTGAGGGAACAACCGATTTACAACAGTTAAACACACCCTTAAGATTTATATCAATAATTCGGTCAAAGTCGATTTCGTCGGTCTCGGTGATAAGACCTTCAAAAGCAACGCCAGCGTTGTTAACAAGAATATCAAGACTGCCGAATTTATAAAGTGTTTCCTTTACCATTAATTCGACTTCTAATCTGTTAGCAACATTTGCCTTGTGTGTCATAACAGAATATCCGTTTGCAACTAAAGATTGGCAGAGTAGGGTAGCGGACTGATACGAATCGTTGAAATTGATTACAACGTTATATCCCTTTTGTGCAAACAGAATTGCGGTGGCGGCTCCAATTCCTTTTGAAGAGCCAGTGATTAATACGGTTTTGCTCATTTTAATACTCCTAAAATTTTTATTTTCATATTTTTTATACATTATATCATATAGTATAAAAAAATAAAAGACATTTTTCACAATAATTTGGGTTAACATAAATTAAGTTTTCTATATCTTGTGTGGTTAACATAATGAGTTTACATAATATTTAAAATTTAAAA
>CAZNTP010000043.1:2138-13019 GCA_964575985.1 uncultured Ruminococcus sp.
ATGCAAGAACGGTGATATTGTTTTATTTAAATTTAATGTATAATTCAAATGTCAATTATGTTGCAAAAAAAATACAAAAATAAAAATTTCAAAAAAAATAAAAAAAGTATTGCATTATTGGAAAAAATGTTGTATAAATATAATAACAGCTTAATTTTAGGGCTTTTGAGAGTGTTTTGTGTAATATTAGCTTCCTGTTTTTTAGGTGGCTGATTTTTTTCGTCCAATAATTTGGTTTACATAAATGTGGTTGAAATCAATATTTTGTATCGATAAAATACTTTTACCCCCAAATGTTGATATTTTTTTGAGTTATATCTTGTCCTTTTTTCGCATATTATTTCTTAGTAAAAGAAATAGGTGATAATATGCGTAAAGGAAGAGTGCTCAGCTTAAAAAGCTGTAATAAATTTTTTGAATTTATCATTAAAAACCGGGTTTTGCTTATTTTAAGCTTTTTTTTCATAACGGGATTTATGATTGCGGTTTTTATTTTTGATAAATATCAGGTATTAAAAAATTGGAATATTGCAATATTTAATGATTTTATTCTCGATAGGACAAACAAAACTATTTTAAGCATTGCTATTAATTCTTTTTTTAATTCTATGGTTTTTATTTTACTTGGCTTTGCTTTTGGGACTTCGGTTTTGGGTGTGGTTTTTGTTCCATTAATCGTTGGGGTAAGAAGCTTTTTATACGGCGGTATGGCCGCAACACTGTATGCCGAGTACTCACTTAAAGGTATTGCTTTTTATACGGTTTTGATTTTACCTTCGGCTATAGTTTTTATATTTGGGTTTCTGTTTGCAATGTGCGAAGCGTTAAATTTTTCCTTAATGTTAACACGGCTTACATTTCCCCAAACAATGCCGATTAATATATCTTTTCAGTTTCGAAGCTTTTCTATAAAATATCTGTTTGTTTCAGTTATTATTGTTTTTTCTGCCGTTATTGATGCCGTGCTTTGCGGGAATTTTTTAATGGTTTTTAATTTGAATTAATTTATAAAAATAAGGAGGTGCGGTATGAAGGATTATATTGAAATTTTTAAAGCTTATCTTTTAAATGAGAAAAAGGCTTCCAAAAATACAGTAGAATCATATGTCAGAGATATTAATCAGTTTTCTTCGTACTGTACCACCGCCAATCTAACCGATACTGCAAATGCCGATTCGGCATTTTTGCAAAAATATATGGAATACTTATCGGTTATCGGTAAATCGGATGCAACTAAGAGCCGTATTTTAGCTTCACTCAGGTGCTATTTCCGTGTACTGATAAACAAAGCATTACTGCAGTCCAATCCCGTTGATAGTATAAAAGTAAAAAAAGCCGAAAGAAAGCTACCCGGTGTGCTTGACTCTAATGAAATTGTTTTATTGCTTTCTCAACCTGACAGTACAGATTACAAGGGTATCAGAGATAAGGCTATGCTTGAGCTTTTATATGCTACGGGTATTAAGGTTTCAGAGCTTATTGATTTAAAGGTTACAGATGTAAATTTACAGATTGGTATAATTCATCTGCATAATGAGAAAAAAGAGAGAATTATCCCAATTTATCCTGCTGCTGTAAAAAGCATTGCAGACTACCTTGTTAATGTAAGACCTGCTATTGTTCTTGATGAAGCAGAGGACAGGTTATTTACCAATATGACAGGTACAAATATGTCACGTCAAGGCTTTTGGAAGATAATAAAACACTATGCCGAAATGGCGGGTATAAAGAAGGATATAACCCCGCACACATTAAGACATTCCTTTGCGGCGCATTTGCTTGAAAATGGTGCTAAGCTTTCAGATATTAAGGATATGCTCGGTCATACCGATATTTCTTCAACACAGATTTATGCACAGCTGATGAAGAGTAAATATACATCGGCTTACGCAAAATTTCACCCACTGGCAAGATAAATTGAATTTTTTTATAAAATCCGCTCTATTGCTAAAAATAGGGGGGATTTTTTAGTATTTTGGTGTTGCGAAATATTTGAAAATATGGTATTATATAATGAATACGAATCTATATTAATATATAGATTAATTTGAGGGGCTGTTTTAATGAGTGACAGACGCGCAATTGGTGTTTTTGATTCGGGGCTTGGCGGTCTTACCGTTGTAAAGGAGCTTTGCAGTTTTTTACCGAATGAGAACATTGTATATTTTGGTGATACGGGCAGAGTGCCTTACGGTACGCGTAGCCGTGAGACTATAAAAAAATATGCCGCGCAGGATGAGAAGTTTTTACTGATGCATAATGTTAAAACAATTATTGCGGCCTGCGGTACAGTTTCTTCTGTAGCGGGGGACACTGCGGCAGAGCTTCCCGTACCTTTTTTTGAGGTTGTATCCCATGCGGCTAAAGCGGCGGTAAGTGCTACTAAAAACAAAAAAATAGGTGTTATTGGTACTGCCGCTACAATAAACAGCGGTCAGCACGAAAAGCATATAAAAGAGTTAATGCCTGAAGCTACCGTTACCGCTTGCAGTTGTTCAATGTTTGTACCGCTTGTTGAAGAGGGTTGGTACAGTGCGGACGATGTTGTCGTTATAGAAACGGTGAAGCGGTATTTAAAGCCTATAATTGAGGCAGGCGTTGATACACTTATTTTGGGTTGCACACATTATCCTGTTTTGAGTGATGCTATCAGCCGTGTTATAGGTGAGGATGTTACATTAATAAATGCGGGAATTGCTACCGCTAAAGCTGTAAAAGAGTATTTAGCACAAAATGATTTACTAAATGACAGTGCAAAAAACGGTGATATCAATTTTTTTGTAAGTGATAAACCCGATTCGTTCAGAAGAATTGCCTCGGTTTTGTTGGATGACAACATTGACGAGGGAAAGGTAGAGCAGGTGAATATCAGCAGTTTATGATTAAGGATGTTATAATCGATATTAAAGGTGTTCAGGGGTTAGACGGTAATACCGATACCATTGAATTTTCCACCGACGGAAGATTTGGCTTTAAAGACGGTGAGTATTATATTTCTTATGACGAGGGTCAGCTTTTCGATAACGGGGACCGCGTAAAAACACAGCTTTTTATAAAGCCCGACGATACCGTTCTTTTACAGCGTAGCGGAGCTCTCAAAAGCAAAATGCTTATTGAAAAGGGTAAGCGAAACACCTGTTTTTACAGTACCGCCGCAGGTGATTTGGTGATTGGTATTTTTGGAGAAGCCTTGGATTACGGTTTGACCGAAAAAGGCGGTAAAATAAGTTTAAAATACACGATTGATTCTGATTTGCGTGTCATTAGCCGCAACAGTGTGAATATTTCTATCAGAGAGGTAAAATAAAAATGTCAGTATTAGTATCAAAAGCTAAGGAACAAATTAAAAACACAATAATTGCCGCCGCAGAAAAGGCGATGAATGACGGTATTCTTGAAAAGGCAGAGCTTTCGAGCTTCAATGTTGAGGTTCCTTCAAACCGCGAGCACGGTGACTATGCAGTTAATGCCGCAATGGTTTGGGCAAGACTATTTCACAAAGCGCCAAGACAGATTGCTGAAATAATAATAGCTAACTGTGATTTTGAAGATACTTATATTAAATCGTCGGAAATTGCAGGCCCGGGCTTTATTAACCTTTTCTTAAAGGATAGCTACTATGCCGATATTATTGCCGATGTTGAGGCAAAGGGTGACGACTACGGTAAAAGCAATTATGGTGAGGGCAAGCGAGTTCTTGTTGAATTTGTATCGGCTAACCCCACAGGACCTATGCATATAGGTAATGCCCGCGGCGGTGCTTTGGGTGACTGCCTTGCCGCCGTTATGTCGGCTGCAGGCTATTATACCGAGCGTGAATTCTACATTAACGATGCAGGTAATCAGATTAATAAATTCGGTCTTTCCTTGAACCTAAGATATTTGCAGTTATTTAAAGATGGTATTGAAATGCCTGAGGATTCCTATCACGGTGAGGATATTATTGCTCACGCAAAGGCCTTTGCTGAGCTTCACGGTGACAGCTTTGTAGAAAAAAGTGAGGAAGAGCGCCGCGCCGCTTTGGTTGAGTTTGCACTGCCTAAGAATATTGAGGGTTTGGAGCGCGACCTTGGCAAATACCGCATTAAATACGATACCTGGTTTAAGGAAAGCACACTGCATAATAACGGTGAGACAAAGCGTATTATTGAGCTTTTAAAGGAAAGCGGTTATACCTACGAAGAGGAGGGTGCGCTTTGGTTTAAGGCTACCGAATTTGGTTGCGACAAAGATTTCGTGCTTGTTCGTGCTAACGGTGTACCGACCTATGTAGTGCCCGATATTGCTTATCATTACAACAAGCTAGTAACCCGTAAATTTGATAAAGCAATTGATATTTTAGGTGCAGACCACCATGGCTATGTGCCGCGTCTTAAAGGTGCTCTTACAGCCCTTGGCGTTGATGCTGACCGCCTTGACGTAGTTTTAATGCAGATGGTACGTCTTGTGCGTGACGGTGAGGTTATTAAGGCTTCTAAGCGCTCGGGTAAAGCAATTACACTCGTAACCTTGCTTGATGAAGTGCCGATTGATGCCGCAAGATTTTTCTTTAATCTGCGTGAGCCTAACAGTCACTTCGATTTTGACCTTGATTTAGCGGTTAACGAGTCTAACAGTAACCCTGTTTATTATGTTCAGTATGCCTATGCCCGTATTTGCAGTATTATAAGAAATCTTGCAGGCGAGGGCATTGAAAAGCGCACTTGCTCTGTAGACGAGCTGTCAAAGCTTACAGCCCCCGAAGAACGTGAGCTTATAGTTCATATTTCGGCTTTAACCGATGAAATTATACTTTCGGCTAAGGCTTATGACCCCGCAAAGATTACTCATTATGTAGAAGAGCTTGCTACAAAGTTCCATAAATTCTATGCGGCATGTCGTGTAAAAGTAGAGGACGAGTCCTTAATGCAGGCAAGGCTTAGCCTTTGCGGTGCTACGGCTACTGTTATTAAAAATGTCCTGACTCTTATGAAGATTGACTCACCCGAGAAGATGTAATATTAGAAAGGTTGCGAATGGTTATGCAAAATAAAGAACTTAATCTTACAATGATTATGGACCTCTATGAGCTTACAATGTCAAACGGTGTTTTTGACAGTGATATGCGGGACACTGTAACTTATTTTGATATGTTCTTCCGCCGCGTACCCGATAAGGGCGGATATGCAATAATGGCAGGTCTTGAACAGCTTATTGAATATATGAACAACCTTACCTTTACTGAGGATGATATTGCATATTTTAAGAGCTTAAACCTATTCAGAGAAGATTTTATAGAATATTTGCGTAATTTTAAGTTTTCTTGCGATGTCTGGGCAGTTCCTGAGGGTACAGTAATTTTTCCGCAAGAGCCGATTGTAACCGTAAAAGGCCCAATTATGCAGGCCTTGATGGTTGAAACAATGTTGCTTCTTACAATCAACCATCAGTCACTTATTGCAACCAAGGCAAACCGTATTGTGCGTGCGGCTGACGGTCGCGCTGTAATGGAGTTTGGTGCGCGACGTGCTCATGGTTATGGCGCCGCTTATTACGGAGCAAGAGCCGCAATTATAGGCGGATGCACAGGTACATCCTGTGTGCTTACGGCTAAGGATTTCGGTGTTACTGCATCGGGTACAATGGCACATAGCTGGGTTCAGCTTTTCCCTGATGAATATACCGCATTTAAAACCTATGCCGAAAGATACCCCGACAGCTGCTTTTTGCTAGTAGATACTTACAATGTACTAAAATCGGGCATACCCAATGCAATTAAGGTTTTTGACGAGGTTTTAAAGCCGCTCGGCAAAAGACCTAAAGGCATACGCATAGACAGTGGCGATATTACCTATATTTCAAAAAAAGCCCGCAAAATGCTTGACGATGCAGGTTATCCCGATTGTAAAATCTGTGTTTCCAACTCTTTGGATGAATACCTAATACGCGATATGATTTTCCAAGGTGCTAAGGTGGATAGCTACGGTGTAGGCGAGCGACTTATTACCGCATCCAGTGAAGCGGTTTTCGGCGGCGTTTATAAATTAGCGGCTGTTGAAAAGAACGGTGAAATTATACCTAAAATTAAAATCAGCGAGAATACTGCAAAGGTCACACTTCCCGGTGTTAAAATTCCGTGGCGACTTTATGACAGGGAAACGGGCAAGGCTATTGCCGATGTTATAACCTTAGGTCACGAGAAGATTGACAGTACCGAGCCTTATGAAATTTTTGACCCTGTTCACACCTGGAAACGCAAGGTTGTTACTAATTTCGTGGCTAAAAAGCTACAGGTTAAGATTTTTGAAAAGGGTAAGCAGGTTTATGAAAATCCAACCGTTTTGGAAATCTCTAAATACAGAGCCGAGCAGGTTGATTCGCTTTGGGATGAGGTTACCCGTTTTGAAAATCCCCATGCATATTATGTTGATTTATCGGAAGATTTATGGAATTTGAGAACTAATCTTTTGAAAAAACTAAATAAAAATAATCAGGAGTAACAAATGAAAAGAATAATAGCTATTGCCCTTTGTTTAATTTTTATTTTTTCTTTAACCGCCTGCAAAAAAGAGTATACCTCTTCGGGTGCTAATGCGGTTGATGTTGAATATTATGCAAAACTAGGCTCAATGCCCGAAACCACATACTCTTTGGGACAGGATGTAGATACCCTTAAAACTGAGCTTGAAGAGCATTACAACAATTCAGAAGATCACCACGCAGTTTTTAACGTTGTTGAGGGTGAGAAAACTGTCCAGATTGATAGCGGTACTTTTCATTATTACTACTATAAGGAAAAGGCGGCTGACGGTGTTTCTTATATTGTAAGCTTTGATAAAGCCTTTGGTTTTGATGTGGGTACTGTAAGTGTTGAAATTACGGATGCACTTAATTCCTTTAAATATACCGAAGAAGATTTTAATGAGGATAATTCATTCTTTGTTCTGGGCATTAATAGCGGTAAGGTAATTAAATACAAATTTGCTGAAAACACAGTATCTTTTGTATTTGTGGATGATGCCTTATATGCTACAGCCCTTTATAAAACTAACGATTGGGAGTAAAAATTTTGATAGATGTTAACGAAACAGCGGTAACAATGCCGCTTTTAGCCCTTAGAGGATTGGTTGTTTTTCCAAAAACCACCGCTTCTTTTGATGTGGCAAGACCTAAATCTGCTAATGCGCTTAAAGCCGCTATGGACGGTAACCGCCTACTTTTTGTGGTTACCCAAAAGGATTTTTATGCCGAGGAGCCTACACGTAGTGATTTATATGATATAGGCTGTGTTGTTAAGGTTAAGCAAATTTTAAAGGTATCGGATAATTTAATTAAGGTTTTGGTAGAGGGAATTTGCCGCGCTGAATATAAGAATTTTAAAAGCGGCTCGAATTACTATACCGCAGATGTTACTGAGTGTATAGAAAAGGTGACAACAAACCGCGAGGTTTATAAGGAAACCCTGCTTAGACGAATTAAGACTCAGTTCCATAAATTTGCCGCCCTTTTGCCGAGTATGGCGCCTAATGTGCTGATGACTGTCGATAACGCAACCGATATCGGTTATATTTCCGATTTCATTGCTTTTAATATTCCGGCACCTTTTGATGATAAGCAGTATATATTAGAGCAAATTTCACACGTGAACAGGGCTAAAATTCTACACGAATTGCTCGTTAAAGAACGCGAAATCAGTGAAATTGATAAAAAAATTAATGAAAAAACAAGAGCTGCTATTGACGAAAATCAGCGTGAATACTATCTTCGCGAGCAGATTAAGGTTATAAGCAGTGAACTTTACGGTGACGAGTCAGCAGATGAAATTAATGAGTATTATTCTAAAATTGACTCTCTTTGTGCTGATGACAGTGTAAAGGAAAATTTGGCTCGCCATGTAGCTAAGCTTTCTAAAATGCCCCAAGGCTCACACGAGGGAACGGTAGAGCGAAATTATATTGACACCTGCTTAGAGCTTCCTTGGAACGCGTATACTACAGTAATTACAGACATTAAACGCGCTTCTAAGATTTTAGACCGTGATATTTACGGTATGAGCAAGGTTAAAGAGCGAATTTTAGAGCTTTTATCGGTTTATGCTTTGTCACCCGATATTAAGGGACAGATTATTTGTCTTGTAGGCCCTCCGGGTGTAGGTAAAACCTCAGTCGGTAAGACAATTGCTGAGTGTATGGGACGGCAGTTTGCAAGAATTTCTCTTGGCGGTATTCACGATGAGGCAGAAATCCGCGGTCACAGAAAAACCTACATAGGCGCAATGCCAGGTAAAATAATTAATGCAATAAAGCAGGCGGGAAGCGGTAATCCGTTAATTCTTCTTGATGAAATTGATAAGCTGGGCAATGACTATAAGGGTGACCCCGCGTCTGCTCTGTTAGAGGTATTAGACCCCGAGCAAAACGGAACTTTTGTTGATCATTATGTTGAAATGCCTTTTGATTTGAGTCACGCCGTATTTATTGCAACGGCTAATAATCTTGATACTATTCCAGCTCCCTTACGCGACAGAATGGAAATCATAGAGCTTTCAAGCTATACAAGGGAAGAAAAGTTTAACATTGCTAAAAAACATTTAGCCTCAAAGCAGATAGAGCGACACGGTCTTAAAAGGACACAAATTAGATTTAGCGACAGTGCTTTTTATTCGCTTATCGATTTTTACACCAGAGAAGCAGGGGTTAGAAAGCTTGAAAGAAGTATTGCTTCTCTTTGCAGAAAATCGGCTAAAAGAATAGCTTCGGGTGAGGCTGCAAAGGTAAATTTAAAGGATACCGACGTTGAAAAAATGCTAGGTAAGCACCGCTACAAGCCCGAGGTTATATTATCTCAGAATGAGGTTGGAATTATTAACGGACTTGCCTGGACATCTGTTGGCGGAGAAATAATGCAGCTTGAAATAGCTTCCATGTCGGGCACAGGCAAGATTGAACTTACAGGCTCTTTGGGAGACGTTATGAAGGAATCTGCAAGAGCGGCGATAAGCTTTGTCAGAGCAAATGCCAAGAAATACGGTATTGACCCCGATTTTTATAAGAATACCGATATTCATATACACGCTACCGAAGCGGCAGTTCCAAAGGATGGACCTTCGGCCGGTGTCACAATCACAACAGGTCTAATATCTGCCTTTACAAACCAGCCTGTTTTAAGGGATGTTGCTATGACGGGTGAGGTAACAATAAGGGGTAGAGTATTAGCTATAGGCGGTTTAAAGGAAAAGTCTATGGCGGCATACAGAGGCGGTGTAAAGACTGTATTTATACCCGAGGCAAATATTCCTGATTTAGATGAGGTTGACAGTAAGGTTAAGGAAAATATCGAGTTTATTCCTGTAAGCCATGTTGATGAAATTATTAGCAGAGCCATTGTAAAGGATGCTACAGAAGATGCTACCGAATGGCAGATGGGTAACGAGATTATAGCCCCTAAAAACCGACCGTCATTAAGACCTTAAAATGCTTTGTTGGAGGACTTTATGAATTTTAATAACGCACAGTTTGAAAAGGCATACGCTACATTAGCTCAGCTCGAAGCCTCTGATTTACCCGAAATCTGCTTTAGCGGCAGGTCAAATGTTGGCAAATCTTCGCTTATCAATAAAGTTCTCGGCAGAAAAGCTATGGCTAGAGTTAGCTCAAAGCCCGGAAAAACAATAACAATTAATTTCTATAGGGTGGATGATATCCGTCTCGTAGACCTGCCGGGTTACGGCTATGCTAAGGTTGCCTTTGCCGAAAAAGAGCGTTGGGCTACTCTTATGGAGGGCTATTTTGGTACAGAGCGCAATATCAAAATGGTTTTTCAGCTAATTGATATGCGTCATCCTGCTACTGAATACGACCTTTCTATGCTTGAGTTTTTAGAGGCAAACGGAATACCCTATACGGTTATTTTAACTAAGTCAGATAAGCTGAATAAGGGGGAGACCGAAAAGCGTTTAACCCTTATAAAAGAAGAATTGAGAGATTTCGCCGATAATACCGAAATTATTCCTTTTTCCGCCGAAAACGGACAAGGGGCAGAGAGAATAAGGGAAATTATTTCCTCTTATGAATAGTATTTATTTGGTTGACTTTTATAAAGTTTAATGTTATACTTTAACTGTTAAAGGCTATGATAAAGAGAAGTAGCATTTGCAACACCTTTCAGAGAGCTGTGCGGTGGTGAGAGCACGGTAGGTGACAGATGCGAATAACACTTTGGAGCTGCAATCTGAAAAGCGTGTGCTTAGTAGGTGCGCCGTAGTGATGCGTTAAATCAAAAAAGCTTTTTGCTTTGAGTGACCGTTTATGCGGTAAGTTAGGTGGCACCACGGATTGAGCGTCTATTCGTCCTAATATTTTTAGGATGAATGGGCGCTTTTTGATTTACTTAGATTGGAGTATTTTTTTATGAAGCACACTGATATTATTGATATTTTTGAAAGGGAAGAATTTATCGGTCAAAAGGTTACTGTTTGCGGTTGGGTTAGAACCTCAAGAGATTCTAAAAATATGGCTTTTATTGAGCTTAATGACGGTACTTCCTTTAAGCATTTACAGATTGTTATTGATAAGGCCGTTCTTACCGATATTGCTGAGTTTATGAAGCTTGGCACTTCACTTAAGGTTGAGGGCGAGGTTGTAAAATCTGCAGTTGCGGTTGATTCTGTGGAAATAAATGCCGAAAGCATCGAGGTTTTGGGTGAGTGCCCACCTGAATATCCATTGCAGAAAAAACGTCATACACTTGAATATTTGCGTACAATTCCTCATTTACGTGTGAGAACCAACACATTTAATGCGGTTTTCAGAGTGCGTTCGGTAGTATCTAATGCAGTTCACGAATTCTTCCAAAGCCGCCGCTTTGTTTATGTTCACACACCCCTTATCACTGCAAGTGACT
>CAZNTP010000044.1:0-12624 GCA_964575985.1 uncultured Ruminococcus sp.
AAGTTTTCTCCAATACCTGCACCAAGAGCCACAATAACAGGTGTTAATTTATCGTTACCGTAAACCTTATCAACCCTTGCCTTTTCAACGTTAAGCATTTTACCCCAAAGTGGCAATATTGCCTGATAGGTACTGTTTCTGCCCTCAACTGCACTACCGCCCGCACTGTCTCCCTCAACGATGAATATTTCGGTCTTTGTCGGGTCGTCAGAAATACAGTCGGTTAATTTTTCAGGCATACGGGTTTTACCACCAATACCTGCTTTATTTCTTGATGCATCACGAGCTTTCTGTGCAGCTTCTCTGGCATTTGATGCAGCTATTGCCTTATCAATAATAATTTTAGCATCATCGGGATTTTCCTCTAAATACTGATAAAGCTTTTCGTTTACAAGGTCACGCACAAGCTTTCCTATAGAGGTGTTACCAAGCTTTGCTTTGGTCTGGCTTTCAAACTGAGCATCTGCAAGCTTTACGGATACTACCGCTACAACACCCTCTAAAATATCGTCACCTTTAAGACGGGCATTGCCCTCTTTAAGCTTTTTAAAGTCAAATGCGTATTTATTAACCACATTTGCAAGACTCTGTCTGAAGCCCTGCTCGTGTGTACCGCCGTCAATAGTGTGAAGCGTGTTAGCAAAGGATATAACCTTACTGTCATAAGCAGTAGACCACAAAAGCGCTATTTCTGCCGTACTGTCATCCTTATCGGTAGCAGTAAAATATATAACATCCTTATTAAGTTTATCCTTTTTCATTCCCTCAAGAATGAACTCTACATAGGACTTAATACCGCCCTCGTAGCAGAAATCATCACTTCTGTCGGGAATATCGGCGTCACTTCTTTTATCGGTTAAAACAACGCGGATACCTGCATTCAGGAAAGACTGCTCACGAAGTCTTTGAAGCAGAATATCATAATCATAACGTATAGTATCGGTAAATATTGTGGGGTCGGGCTTAAAGGTAACAACTGTACCGGTTTCCTTAGTATCTCCTATTACGGTAAGAGGATTTACCACATTACCCTTTTCATAACGTTCCTTATGAATGTGTGTACCGTCGCTAACCTCAACCTCAAGCCAGGAAGACAGCGCATTAACAACAGAAGCACCAACGCCGTGCAAACCGCCTGAAACTTTATATCCGCCGCCGCCGAATTTACCGCCTGCATGAAGTATGGTAAATACAACCGTAACGGTTGGAATTCCTTTCTGAGCATTAATACCTACAGGTATACCACGGCCGTTATCTGTAACCCTTATAACACCGTCGTCCAAAAGCTCAACTGTGATTTTATCGCAATAGCCTGCTAAGGCTTCATCTATTGCGTTATCCACAATTTCATATACAAGATGGTGGAGACCGCGCTCACCCGTAGAGCCTATATACATACCGGGTCTTTTTCTTACCGCCTCAAGACCTTCAAGCACTTGTATAGAGCTTTCATCATAATTGTTTGAAGGAACATTTACTTCGTTACTCATAAATTTAAAATCCTCTCGTTAAATCTTTACAATGTATCTATAAACCCAGAACGCTTATTAAGCGTTGTGGAGGAAATTTGTGAAATATAAACCCTTTTGTTTTTTCTTTTATTACTGCAAACAATAAAAGATTTCGGCAGTTCGTAAGAAACATTTATAACTTCTTTTCTTTTTTCAGAAAGATTTAAAAAATCACGGGTACTTTTAGAAACGGTGGTATTATCCAAATCAAAAATACCTATAACCTCATCAAGCTTTACAACCGTATTCTCGCCTAAATGCATATACATCAGAATACCTTACCTGCCTTTACCGAGAAAATTTTACCTGCTTTTAAATTTTTTACATTATCAGGGTCACAACAGGTTAAAAAGGTTTGCATTTCCTTTATGTGATTAAGAATAAAATTCTGCCTTTCGGGGTCTAATTCGCTCATTACATCGTCAAGCAGACAAACGGGCCATTCACCTACATTTTTTCTTATAACCTCTGCCTCTGCAAGCTTGAGACTTAAGGCTACACTTCGCTTTTGCCCCTGCGAGCCAAAGCTTCTGGCATCAATACCGTTAATTTTAAAACTTATATCATCTCTATGTGGACCTACCGATGTAACACCGCTGAACATATCCTCTTTACGCGAAGCTAAAAGAGCTTCTTCTAAAGTTTCCGCATTAACACAACAGATATATTCTGTATCAAGAATTTCTTTTCCGTTTGAAAGTCCGCCATAAATTGACGGTAAAAAGCAATTTAAAATTTCTATATACTTTTTTCTATATAAAACTAATTTTCTTCCGTTTTCGGCAATTTCCTTTTCATAAACGTCAAGCATAATGCTAAGTGTGCCGTCAAATTTTAAATCCTTAATAATTTTATTTCGTTGTGTTACTGCCCTTACATAATTTTTTAGAATTTCTATATAGGTAGGATAAAGCTGTCCCAAAGCTAAATCTAAAAATCTTCTTCTTACAGCAGGTCCATCGGTTATAAGCCTTAAATCATTAGGTGAAAAAACAATTGCATTAAAGCTTCCGGCTAACATTGACGCGCTTTTTAGCTTGTTTTCATTAAGAATAGCATTTCTTTTGTCACTTATTAAAAGCTCGGCATCCTTTTCAATTTCTTCACTTATAAATTTAAGTTTTAGTGAAGCCTTTTCACTGCCGAATTTTACAAAAGCGCTGTCCTTAGAGCCTCTGAAGCTTTTAGCACCCGTAAAAAGCCATATACTTTCAAGTAAATTTGTTTTACCCTGCGCATTTTCACCGCAAATAACATTCATTTCGTCACATGGTGAAATAAAGGCTTCATCAATATTTCTAAAATTATTTAAAGATAATTCTAAAACCCTCATATAATAATAAATCCGTTATTTTCGAATTTTACTCTGTCACCTACACGAAGCTTTTTGCCGCGCATTGTGCAAATTTCACCATTGACCTCAACCTCGCCGTTTTGAATAACCATTTTTGCGTGCCCGCCGGTTACTACCATATCGGCCAGCTTCATTGCACTGTCAAGCCTTATAAAGTCCTCTTTAATTTTAATTTCTTTAAAATCCATTATTTCAACCTCATAGGCATTATCATATACTTAAATTCGTCGCTCTCAAGGGGTAACATTACAACACCTGCATTTGGTCCGTTAAATAGAATCTGAACAGTTTCTGTTTCGGTAGCCTTTAAAGCCTCTAAAAGATAACGGCTGTTAAGACCTATTTCAAAATTTTCACCCTCAAGCTTTGTATTAAAGGTTTCGGTAGCTCTACCCATTGTAGTAGCGCAGGTAAAAACAACATTAAGCTCATTAAAATAGCAACGAACAGGTGTTGAAAAGGATTCGCTTATAAGAAGTGAAACACGCTCTATTGTATTTATAAGCTCTCTTGTGTTAACAACAACCCTTTGTGTATAACCATCTATCAAGGTTTTCTGATAATTTACAAAATCACCCTCTAAAAGACGGGAAATAAACGAATAACCGCTAACCTCAAAGCAAATTAGTCTTTCACCTACATTAATTTCCACCTTTTCGGTTTCTTCGTCTATAAGCTTAACCGCTTCGCCAATAGCACGTCCCGAAACTGTAAATTCAAGATTTCTTTCAATATCTACCTTTTCTTTTCTTATTGCTAAACGGTAGCCGTCAATAGCAACAAACTGCAAAACTTTGTCACTTACCGATACATTAATACCTGTAAGAATAGGCTTTGCGCCCTCATTTTGAGCAGTTGCAAAGATTGTACCCTTAACCATATCAGAAAGAAGATTTCCGTCAAGAGAAATTGTACTGTTTCCTGCAACAGAGGGCATCTCGGGAAAATCTGTTGCCGCCATACCCATAATGTCAAAGGTAGCCTCACCGCTTTTAATGTGGCAGTTAAGTCTGTAATCAGCAGAGATTTCAACCTGAAGACCGTTCATTCTTCTTAAAATATCGGCAAGAAGTCTTGCATTTATTACAATGTCGCCGGCCTCATCACATTTAGCGTATATTTCCTTTTTCATTCCCATTTCAAGATTATAGGAAATTAAGGTAATCTTTCCCTGCTCTGCAGAAATTAAAATTCCCTCTAATACAGGCATAGAGGTTTTAGAGCCTACAACTCTTTGAAGTTTTGATACAGCATCAAGTAATTTTGCTCGTTCAACAGAAAAAATCATAATTTTTGCTCCTTAAAAGAAAATTAAAAATAACAGTAATAATAAGGGATGTTAATTAGGTGGATAAGTGCTTAAAACAGCCTTAAATAAAAGAAAAACGCGGTTAATAAAAAACTTAATAATTTTTGTAAAAGTAAGTCGGTTTTTGTTTTCCACAATGGGTGTTTATAACTTTCAGGTTAATAAAGGTGGAAAGAGTTAATAACTCAGAACGAATTATCGTTGTTGCTTTTTAGATTTTTTATAATATCCTCAACCAATTCTCTTTGATAAGGCTTGTCCTTTAAAAACTCCTCAATCTTGGTTACGTTGTAAAGCACGGTAGTATGGTCCTTACCAAAGCTTTCGCCGATTGCCTTAAAGGAAAGGTCGGTTGTTTTTCTTGAAATATACATTGCAACCTGTCTGGCAAGGACTAGGTTTGCAGTCTTTCTGTTGGAAAGAATTTCTTCCTCTGAAATGTTATAGGTTTTAGCAACCTCGGATATTATTTTTTCAATCTTAATAGGCTCGGGCTGGGTATCGTTTATAACGTCCCTTATAATACCCTGCACAACTGAAAGGTTAGGTGTTTTATTCTGTATTGCAATGTGTGCGTGAAGTCTTTTTACAACTCCCTCTAACTGACGGGTATTAATTTTAATATTCTCGGCAATGTAGTAAATGAGATTTTCATTAAGTTCAAAGCCTAACTGCTCTGCCTTTTTAATTATAATACCAACCCTTGTTTCAAAATCGGGTGTGGTAATATCGGCAAAAAGACCGCTTTCAAGACGGGAACGAATACGGTTGTCAAGGGTTTTAACGTCTCGTGGGGGACGATCAAGCGTTACTACAATCTGCTTGTTGTTTTGAAGCAGAGTGTTAAAGGTGTTAAAGAATTCTTCCTGTGTCTGCTCCTTGCCTGCTATGAAATGGATATCATCAATAAGCAAAACATCAACATTTCTGAATTTGTTTCTGAAATCGTCAATCGTTCCAAGTCCCAGTTTACCGTCCTGCAAGGCTTTTATAAGTTGATTTGTAAAATCTTCACTTCGGATATACTCAATAACCTTAAAGGGAAACTTTTTTCTTATGTGATTTTTAATAGCAAGCATCAAATGGGTTTTACCTACTCCCGAAGGACCGTAAATTACAAGCGGATTGTAGGTAATGCTCGGATTATCGGCAACGGCTAAGGATGCCGCATGGGCAAAACGGTTGGTAGAGCCCACAATAAAATTTTCAAAGGTGAAGAAATCTTCAAAGGAAAGGCCTTCGCTGAATTGCTCGGCACGAAGTATCTTTTCTTCATCCTCTTCATAAATAATACGAACCGCAATTTCTATACCCATAACCGAATTAAGTGCCTTTTTAAGCACGTCGGAATAATTTTCTTCAACAATTCCGCGGGCATACTCATCATTACAGGAAACTATAAATTCGCCACCGTTAAAGGAGATGGGCTTTAAATCCTTCAAAAAGCAGTTGAAGGCAGTTTCGGTTATCATTTCTTTGCACTGTTCGCAAACTAAATTCCAAATATCATCAAGTGAACTAATAGGCATTATGTAAACCACCCTTATATATATAATATAAATATATTACTAATCTAAATTAGTATAGCATAAATTTCTCACTTTTTCAACTTTTTTAAAGGGAAAAACTGCATAATTTTAATAATTTTAAGCCAACTTAATAAAGAAGTAAAAAGTTTTTCAAAAAAGGAGTAAAAATGAGTAGAAGAACCGACCTTGCAATTGAAGAAAATATTAATGAAAACGGTATTAACTGGGAGGAAAAAAACATAAAGGATGTAAAAATCACAACGGTTGAAATTTCTGATGAGGAAACTGCTAAAAAAATTAATAAAAATATCGGAAAATATATAACCGTTGAGTTTTCTTCTCTCCAAAAAATAACCGATTACAGCGAAATTAAGGATGCTATAATATTTTCCCTTAAAAGCATTATAGGTAAGAGTCTTAAAAAAGTGCTTGTTGTAGGGCTTGGAAACCGCGAAATTACTGCGGATTCCATAGGTCCTACTGTAGCAGAGGGACTGCTCGCAACAAGACATATTGCAGGCGATTTTGCTGAAAGTATAGGACTTATGGGGCTAAACTCGGTAGCGGTTGTAACTCCAAACGTTCTCGGCAAAACGGGAATAGAATCAACCGAGCTTATAGAGGGGCTTGTTAAAAAAATAGAGCCTGAGGCGGTGATTGCAATAGATGCCTGCATTTCTCTTAGCATAAACCGCCTTTTTAGGACTGTACAGATGTCAAATAGCGGTATTTCCCCTGGCTCAGGGGTTAAAAATTCCAGACGGGAGCTTAGCCTTAAAACCTTAGGCGTGCCTGTAATTTCTATCGGGATACCTACTGTTGTAGACGCTATGACACTTGCTTTTGAGCTAACGGGTAAGGAAACCAAAACCGACACCGATATGGTGGTAACCCCTAAGGACAGTGACCTTTTGTGCCACAGAATAAGCGAAATTTTGTCTGAGGCACTCAATGTGTTTTTACAGCCCGAAATTGACGAGGAAGTGCTTTTTGATTTGGTATAAAATTTCCCAGAAACGCATATTATTAGAGGGTGATTAATATGCGAGCAGGTGCGCTTTTACGGGTTTTAACAGTTTATATTTGTGTTTCAGTGGTGTTGTTTTACAATATCGGGGATTTGTTTTCATTAAAACCCGAAAACGCGGTTAAAACGGCAGAAACAAATATGCTATTATTTGGCATTGATAACGGTGTTTTAGAGGAAACTGAGATACTGCCGTCAAAAAAGGAAGATACAACAAAAAGCACAGAAAATACTGAACCCGAAGTAAAAACAGAGCAGGTATCAGCAGCGGCTGTTAAGGGAAAGATAGAGAGCCGATATATTTCACCCTATACGGCATCGCTTCACTATAACAATGTTTACATTAAGAACAGTACCTCGCTCAAAATTGATATAAAAGAGCTGTTAGAGGCTTCCCTGGGGTTTAAACTTACCAACAATGACGAGCCACAGGTGCTTATAATGCATACCCACACTACCGAAAGCTACGTTGCGGACGATAATGGCTATTATACCGAGGATTATACCTCACGCAATACCGATAACACCAAAAATATGGCTAAAATCGGCGAAATAGTGGCAGAGAAACTAAATGCGGCGGGTATAAAGACCTTACACGACAAAACTCAGCACGATTACCCAAAGTATAGCGGCAGTTATACAAGGGCGGCTAAAACGGTGAATTCCTATCTTAAAAAATATCCAAGCATTAAAATAGTGCTTGATTTACACCGCGATGCCATTTCTGCAGGGGGCAACGACAAGGTAAAGCTTGTAACCGAAATAGGCGGCAAAAAGGCGGCTCAGGTAATGCTGGTTATGGGCAGTAACAGCGGAGACACCACCAATCACCCCAAATGGCAGGAAAATCTGAAGTTAGCGCTAAAGCTTCAGCAAACCTTAGAGGTGAAATATCCAACACTAGCCCGCCCGCTCAGCCTGATGCCTAAAAATTACAACCAAAGCCTTTCTACAGGCTCGCTTCTAATAGAGTTCGGGACGGATGCAAACTCTTTAGAGGAAGCAATGTATTCGGCTGAAATGGTAGGAGAAAGCCTCACAACTTTAATAAAGAATTTATCATAGGCATTTGTAAACCGCAAAGAAAATTTTTTATATTATTACTAAAAATGAAGGACAAAAAATATGCAAAACTCCAAAGTTTTTTTAAGAACGGTCTATATAACCTCGGTTATTTTATTATGCCTTTTTTTAGGCTCTTACGGTGCTTTCAAAGCATACGAAAGCATGCGACGAATCGCCTTTGGCGAATACCGAAATGCTGTAGAAATAACACAGGATGAAATAAAAATTTTTGATTACAAAAAACAATATTAATTCGGAATTAGAAATGCGTAATTCGGAATTAAAGGTGTTTAGCGATGCTAAACATAAATTTATTTACTTGCTTTTTGGTTTAATTGAGATATAATAATTATAATAGATTTCAAAAAAGAAAGGTCGTTTTAAATTGGCAGAACAAAATAGAGAGGGTTGTTCGGGTAATTGCTCTAGTTGCTCGGCAAATTGCTCTTCAAGAGAGGCAGAAAGCCTTTTAACACCCCAAAACCAATACAGTAATATTAAACATGTTATAGGTGTTGTAAGCGGCAAGGGCGGCGTTGGTAAATCAATGGTAACCTCAATGCTGGCTGTTCTTATGAGCCGTATGGGATACAAGGTAGGTATTCTTGATGCCGACATCACAGGTCCGTCAATACCTAAAACCTTTGGTATAAATTCGAGAATTATGCAAAATGAATTAGGTTTAATTCCCGCTGAAACAAAAACAGGTATTAAGCTTATTTCTGTAAACCTTTTGCTCGAAGAAAAGGAAGCCCCTGTTCTTTGGCGCGGTCCTGTTATTGCAGGGGCTGTAAAGCAGTTCTGGCAGGATGTTGTATGGGGTGACCTTGATTATTTGTTTGTAGACTGTCCCCCAGGCACAGGTGACGTGCCTCTAACAGTTTTCCAAAGCCTTCCGCTTGACGGCGCGGTAATTGTTACATCCCCTCAGGACTTAGTTTCTATGATAGTTAAAAAGGCTTATAATATGGCTAGACTTATGAATATAGAGGTGCTTGGCATAGTTGAAAATATGAGCTATGTGGTTTGCCCCGACTGTAAAAAAAGCTTTAATATTTTCGGCTCTGGCAGTGAAAGTATAGCAGAAGAATTAGGTCTTGATTTGCTAGGCAAAATGCCTATAGACATGTCACTCGCACAGCTTGTAGATAATGGCGAATTTGAGCTATTCCAGAATGAATATCTCGCCGCCGCCGCAAAGGCAATTGATGAAAAGGTTAATAAATAATGCGTAATTCGGAATTCGTAATTCGGAATTAAACACAAAAAAGCTGAACCTAAAAAAGTTCAGCTTTTTATTTTATGTGTCGCAAAAACCGAATCTATGTTCCTCAAAATACATCAAACGATGTATTTTTGAAAGAATTTTCAAAAAATATGTTATAATGATTAAAAGCAAATTTCCATTACCGCCAAGTATATAGTTATAAAAATTGTATATTTATATATCCTGTAGCGAATTTGTAAAAACTTACTGTCGGGGTAGAAACTAAAGATTAGCAGTAACGAATTAAAAAAAGAAAAGATTTGAAGGAAATATTATAATTCCGAATTACGCATTACGAATTACGAATTAGAAATTGCGAATTAAAAAAGAACTGAAACCGCGGTTTCAGTTCTTTTTATTATTTCGCTTTAGTTTCGCAATAAAGACAGCGGTAAACGCGGTTTTCTTTATCCCCGAGGGTGAAAATTTGGTCTAATTCCTGCTCGGTTGCCGAGATGCAACGGGGATTTTTGCATTTCAGTACATTAGTAAGTCTTTCAGGTAGCTCTATAGCCTTTTTATCGATAATTTTGCTGTCCTTTATAATATTAACCGTAATATCGGGGTCTACATAGCCTAAAATATCAGTGTCGAGTGTAATATCGGCATCAATTTTTATAATGTCTTTTTTTCCCATCTTTCTGCTCGGCGCGTTGTTGATGAGAGCTACCGAAGCATCAAGGCCGCCAAGCCCTAAAAGCTTATAAATCTGCATACCCTTGCCGGCGGTTATGTGGTCAATAACAATACCGTTTTTAATTTCATCTACTGTCATTTACTCCACCTCCAAAAGCATAAGAATTAACGCCATACGCATAATTTTTCCGTTGAAAACCTGCTTAAAGTAGCAAGCGCGGGGGTCATTATCAATAGCAACGCTGATTTCATTAACGCGCGGCAGTGGGTGAAGAATAGAAAGGTCAGCTTTAGCTGTAGTCAGCTTTTCGGGGGTTAGAATATAGCTGTCCTTAAGTCTTAAATATTCCTCTTCATTAAAGAAACGCTCACGCTGAACGCGTGTCATATAAAGAATATCAAGAGTAGGCATAACCTCTTCTAAATCTGTGGTCTCTACATACTCAATATTTTCTTTTTCGAGCGAGGATTTTACATAATCGGGGATTTTAAGCTCGTTTGGTGAAATAAATACAAATTTCACATTATTGTAGCGCTTTAATGCGGCTATAAGCGAGTGTACTGTCCTGCCGAACTTTAAGTCACCGCAAAGACCGACTGTAAGATTGTCAAAATGACCTTTTTCGCGGTGAATGGTAAGCAGGTCGGCAAGGGTCTGTGTGGGATGGTTGTGACCGCCGTCGCCTGCGTTTATAACGGGGATGCTTGCATTCATAGAAGCCACAAGGGGAGCTCCCTCTTTAGGATGACGCATTGCGATAATATCTGCATAACAGCTAACCGTTTTTGCGGTATCGGCAACACTCTCACCCTTTGCGGCAGATGAGCTGTTTGCCTCTGAAAAGCCCAAACACACACCGCCTAATTCATACATTGCGGCTTCGAAGCTAAGTCTTGTTCTGGTAGACGGCTCAAAAAACAGGGTTGCCAGCTTTTTGCCGTCACATTTATGAGCATATTTCTTAGGGTTTTCAATAATATCCTCAGCAGTGGCAATAAGCTGCTCTAATTCTGCCGTAGAAAGCTCTAAAATATCAATTAAACTTCTCACACGAAAAATCCTCCGTATTTTTAAATCCGGAATTAAGAATTCGTAATTAAAGGTGTGCCACAGGTACATTACGCATTACGAATTATTACTGTTTTGCACCGTTTATTTCGAGATATTTCTTTATGCGCTCAACATTTTCGCGGTTTTTCTCGTCTTCCTCTAGGTATTCAATAATATCATAAACATCAACAACAGAATAAACGGGGAAACCGAATTCCTCGCCAACCTCTGCCATAGCGCTCTTCTCGGTTTTGCCCTTTTCCTTGCGGTCAACCATAACAAAGGTGGCGGCAACCTTTGTGCCCTTTAAAGAAGAAAGAATTTCCATACTTTCTCTTATAGCTGTACCTGCGGTGATAACATCCTCAACGATAACAATTTCCTCGTTTTCCTGCGGCTTGTAGCCTACAAAAACGCCTCCTTCGCCGTGGTCCTTTTCTTCCTTACGGTTAAAGAAGAAAGGCACGTCAAGTCCGTTTTTAGCAAGAGCCACTGCTACAGATACTGCAATCGGGATACCCTTATAGGCAGGTCCGTAAAGTACGGTTTTTTTGTTGCCAACCTTTTCGAAATAAGCCTTTGCGTAAAATTCGCCAAGCTTACAAATCTGTTCGCCTGTTTTAATATCGCCGGCGTTTATGAAATAGGGGATTTTTCTACCCGATTTAGCGGTAAAATCGCCAAATTTAAGCACACCTGCGCCCTCTAAAAATTCAATAAATTCATGTTTATAGCTTTCCATAATAAAATTCCTCCGTCATTTTATAATTCGGAATTACGAATTACGCATTCCGAATTTAATTAATCTATAAATTCTGCGCAACAGCGTTCGTAAGCGGCAACAGGGTCCTCAGCAGCAGTAATAGGTCTGCCTACAACAATATAGTCACTGCCGATACGTTTTGCCTCTGCAGGAGTCATAACGCGCTTCTGGTCGCCGATGTCACCGTCCGCAAAGCGCACACCGGGGGTAACGGTGAGGAACTTTTCACCGCAGGTTTCGTGCACCTTGCCTGCCTCCAGCGGTGAGCAAACAACACCGTCAAGCCCTGCTTTAGCGGCATTAGAAGCGTAGTGCATAACAACCTTGTCAATAGGCTCTTTTATTAAAAGGTCGTTTTCCATTCTATCCTGATCGGTAGAGGTAAGCTGTGTTACGGCGATAAGTAAAGGTCTTGTGCCGTCGGGACGAGTTAAGCCCTCTAAAGCAGCCTCCATCATAGAAATAGTGCCTGCCGCGTGAAGATTGGTCATATCAACGTCAAGGCGACTTAGCACTGCCATTGATTTTTTAACTGTGTTAGGAATATCGTGAAGCTTTAAATCGAGGAAAATTTTGTGGCCTCTTGCCTTAATCTCCCTTACAATTTCGGGACCCTTGGCATAAAAAAGCTCCATTCCGATTTTAACGAAAGGCTTTTTGCCTGTGAATTTGTCTAAAAATGTGAAAACCTGTTCCTTGCTCGCAAAATCGCAAGCTATAATTACGTCCTTACCCATTATGAGCGCCTCCTATTATATCTTCCAAATTATTTATTCCGTATTTTTGCATAACTCGGGGTAAATCTTGGATGATGTTTTTGCAGGCAAAAGGCTCCACAAGGTTTGCCGCGCCAATCTCTACCGCAGTAGCGCCTGCTAACATCATTTCGATTACATCCTCGGCAGTGGAAACACCGCCCATACCGATTATGGGGATTTTTACTGCATCATAAACCTGATAAACCATTCTGAGCGCTACAGGCAAAATTGCAGGGCCCGAGAAGCCGCCCATTTTATTGGCTAGTAGCGGTTTTTGGGTTTTTAAATTTATTCTCATACCGAGAAGTGTGTTGATAAGGCTAACACCGTCAGCACCAGCCGCCTCGCAAGCCT
>CAZNTP010000045.1:0-12607 GCA_964575985.1 uncultured Ruminococcus sp.
AACAATAAGTACTTTTTTGCCTTTTATAATATTTACCTCGGTTTCGCCAAGATAAAGTTTTTGCTCATTCTTGGTAGTAATCGAATTAACGCTTACATAAATAGAATTTCGCATATAAACCTTAACGCCTTTACGGGCAATAACATACGGTTTACCCGACTGTCTTGCCATTTCGTAGGCTATCGGAATACTTTTAGCCTCTGGGGTGAGAATTACATCAAATTCGGGAACTTTTTTGAGTAATTCTTCACATCCTTTTTCCGTTAATTCAACATCACCGAATATAATAAAAGCGGCAATATCTAATTTTTCGTTTACAGGAAACTTTTCAAGATTTCGCGTAAGTCCTGCAATTTTCATAGTATAAAACTCTGACATAATTGTTCACTTCCTTACATCAACCTGGTGGCCACTGTAAATTTCTGCGGGCGAGTAGGTGGAAATGGATATGATGAACTGTCTGTCCGCCGTCTTCACCGCAGTTGTTAACTACACGGTAACCATTTTCTAAATTTTCTTGGGTTGAAATTTTAGCCACAGCCTCAAAAACCTTAGCGATTAAATTACTGTTTTCGGCATTGATTTCGTCAGCCGAAGAAATATGTTCCTTTGGAATAATAATTGCATGAAAAGGGGCTTTAGGGTCAATATCATTGAAGGCGTAAACAAATTCGTCCTCATAAATTTTAGTAGAGGGAATTTCGCCTGCAACTATTTTACAAAATAAACAGTCAGCCATTATTATGCTCCTATCTGTGATTTAACGATTTCTGCTACAGTGCCTAGGGCTTCATCTACCTTAGAGGTATCCTTACCGCCTGCCATTGCGCTATCGGGCTTACCGCCGCCGTTACCGCCGCACAGCTTTGCGATTTCGCGTACCAGATTGCCGGCATGTGCGCCGCTTTCAACAGCTGTTTTACCGCAAGCAGCACAGAAGGTGAGCTTTTCACCGTTTACTGCGGCTAATACAATTACAGTATCAGTATTTTCTGCCTTAACGGTATCGGTCATTTTGCGAAGCTCGTTAGCATCCACACCGTCAAGACGGGCAGTAGCAACCCTTAAATTACCAAGTGCAATAGAATTCTTTAAAATATCATCAATTTTACCGCCCGCAAGCTTAGCCTCGGCTTTTTCGAGCGCTTGCTTAGTTTCTTTAAGCTCGTTCATAACGGCAGTAGCACGCTTTGCAATTTCGGCGTTGTTCTGCGCTTTAAGATTAGCGGCAGTCTCACTCATAATCTCGGTATTAGCGTAAATTACATTCATAACACCAAGACCTGTAACCGCTTCAATTCTGCGTACACCTGCGGCAACGCTTGATTCGGTACTGATATGGAAAAGACCGATTTTAGCGGTATTGTCAACGTGTGTACCGCCGCAAAGCTCAACCGAAGTATCGCCAGCCGCAACAACACGAACAACCTCGCCGTATTTTTCGCCAAAGAGCGCCATAGCGCCAAGTTTTTTAGCTTCATCAATCGGCATTTCTTCATTTTTTACGGTAATACCGTCAAGAATTGCGTTATTAACAAAGGCTTCAACCTTTGAAATTTCCTCATTAGTCAGGGCAGAGAAGTGAGTAAAGTCAAAACGGACTGCCTTTTCATTTACAAGCTGACCTGCCTGCTCAACGTGAGTGCCAAGAACAGCACGCAGACCTGCTTGTAAGAGGTGAGCCGCGGTATGATTGCGGCGAATAGCATTTCTGCGGTTAACATCAATTGCAACAGTTACAGTATCACCTACAGAAAGTGAGCCTTTAGTAAGCTTACCGCTGTGTGTAAATATACCGTCAGCAGTTTTCTTTGTGTCAGAAACGGTGAAGAGGTTATCGCCGTTTTCAATAGCGCCTGTGTCACCAACCTGACCGCCGCTCTCAGCGTAGCAAACGGTTTTATCAAGCACAATAATGGCATTTGCACCCTCGTTTACACTGCCAACATGCTCGCCCTCGCTAACAATGTCAAGCACAGTAGCGGTGCAGGTATTTTCACGATAACCTAAGAATTCAGTAGCGGCAATATTTTCAAAGGCGATACCGTCACTCTTCCAGCTTTCACCGTCAGAAGCTTTTCGTGCATTTCGTGCCTTTTCGCGTTGCTCGTTCATACACTCCTTGAATTTTTCTTCATCAAGTGTCATACCTTTTTCGGCTAAAATATCCTTAGTTAAATCAACAGGGAAGCCGTAGGTGTCGTATAGCTTGAAGGCATCCTCGCCGGAGAGCACGCCGCCGTTTTTAGTAAGGTCAGTAAGCATTGCAAGGCCTTGGTCGATAGTTTTATTAAAGCTTGCTTCCTCATTAGTGATAACCTTTGTAATAAGCTCTTTCTTTTCGATAAGCTCGGGATAGCCTGCTTTATTTTCGTTAATAACCGCTTCACAAAGTTCCATAAAGAAAGGACGGTTAATACCAATAAGCTTACCGTGACGTACTGCTCTGCGGATTATGCGGCGAAGCACATAGCCTCTGCCTTCGTTAGATGGGATAATACCATCACTAATCATAAATGTAGCGGCGCGGGCGTGGTCGGTAATAGCGCGGATAGAAACATCGGTATCATGCTCTTTACCGTATTCCTTGCCCGAAATTTTGCATACAAGGTCGAGTACGTTTCTGATAGTGTCAACCTCAAACATATTGTCAACACCCTGCATAACGCAGGCAAGACGCTCAAGTCCCATACCTGTATCAATATTTTTATGTTCAAGCTCGGTATAAGTACCGTCACCCATATTATTGAACTGTGAGAAAACATTGTTCCAGATTCCCATATATCTGTCACAATCGCATCCGGGCTTGCAGTCAGGACTGCCGCAACCGTATTTTTCACCGCGGTCAAAATAAATTTCGCTACAAGGACCGCAAGGTCCTGTACCGTGCTCCCAGAAGTTATCCTCTTTGCCCATTCGAACTATTCTTTCTTCGGGTACGCCTATCACATCACGCCATAAAGCGTAAGCCTCGTCATCCTCCTCATATACAGAGGGCCATAGAAGCTCAGCGGGGATTTCTAAGGTTTCGGTTAAAAATTCCCAAGCCCACGGGATAGCCTCATTTTTAAAATAGTCACCGAAAGAGAAGTTACCGAGCATCTCAAAAAATGTACCGTGACGTGCGGTAATACCAACGCGCTCAAGGTCGGGGGTGCGAATACATTTCTGGCAGGTTGTAACTCGGTTGCGTGGGGGAGTTACCTCGCCTGTGAAGTATTTCTTCATAGGTGCCATACCCGAATTTATAAGCAAGAGTGACTTATCGTTATTGGGAACTAATGAAAAGCTACCAAGACGTAAGTGGCCCTTTTCTTCAAAAAAAGCAAGATATTTTTCTCTTAAATCGTTAAGTGAAGTCCATTTCATAGTAAAACATCCTTAGTTTAAAGTTTTTAACTTATATATTATACCTATTAAGGTAAAGTTTGTCAATTAATAAGAGGGTAAATTGTCGGTTATTCGGTTTGTTCTGCCGCTCTTTTTTGTACTTCTTCGGGGGAATAATAATTTTCTTCAAAAATAAAGTCTTTTATCTCTTTTTTTGCACTTTCAATATCATAAACATAATACCAAACTCCGCCGATTGTTTTGCCTGTACCCTTAACATTATCGTTAGGAAGGCTTATCTGTTCAAATTGGGGTGAGTTTAGAATCGTCCAAGTACCGATATCCATAATATCGTTTGTAGTGAGTGAGGTTTCACATTCACTAAGCACAAGCTTAGCTACTTCAGGTAGTTTTAAGGCATTCATATCTTTGACGGCGGCAAACATAGCTGTAAGAACCTCTTTTTGTCGATTACCACGCTCAACATCACTATCAGTATGACGAATTCTGGCATAACAAACCGCCTGTGGTCCCGAAACCTTTTGAATTCCTGCAGATTTTATCTTTTCAGATTTAATATCGCCAAAATCAGTATAGGGAATAATATTTGAATTGAGTTCATTCAATTCTTTTTGATCAATATCAATTGTTATTCCGCCGATATAATCAATAATGCGCGCAAGACCGAAAAAGTTTATTGTGACATAATCGCTGATTTCAAGGTCAAAGTTTTGGTTCAGAGTTTTAACTGCCAACTGTGATTTACCAAATGCATACGCATGTGTTAGCTTGTCCTTGCCGCGTCCTTCAATATTTACGTATGAATCGCGTGCAATGGAGGTGAGTTTGATTTTTTTATTCTTTTTATCAATGGTTAAAATTACGTTGGCATCAGAACGTCCCGAGTTTGTATCCTGTCTGGAATCGAGTCCTAAAAGGGCAATGTTAGTGTAGCTTTCATATTCGTTTGTTGTGATACCAAGTTCTTCCTCATCCAATGTAACATGATTGACTTTTTTAAGCAAATTATATGCGTATGCATAAAAAGAAACGCAAAAAACAATTACAAGAATAAGAATTACGGAAGCCACCTTTAAAAGCGTATGCTTTTTTTTACTTTTTTTCTTTTTATAACTGTGGCTTCGTGGTTTAGTATTAGAAGATATGTCAGTGTAGCTATTGGAAGAGGATATATCTTCATATACATCATAAATATTGGGGTCATCATAATTAAATTTAATATTAAAGTCTTTCTTATTATCCATAATTTTTATCTCCAAAAAAATAAGGTAGTGTTAAACTACCCTATTATATAACAAAAATACTAAATTGTAAAGTTTAAAACAATTATTTATTTTTTAAATAGTTGTCGGTCTTCTTAACTATAGTTCCTCTTATAATACTTTCATTACCGAATTTTTTTCTGAGATTGTATAGAGAGTTATCAATTCTTTCGAGTTCCTCGTTTTGCTCATTTTCACCAAACATATCCTGTTGAACAGCAGTTTTTGAGTCCTTGATATTAATTGCTCTCAGTCCCACAGAGCGTAATGGCTCGCCAAAAGTATAGTTACGGCAAAATAGTTCATAACCGCGTTTGGCAAAGGTAATCGAGCAATTTGTGGGGTCATTATAGCTATGACTGAACTCTTTTACTGTAAGGGTAGAGGTTCTTATATGCACCTGCACACCGCCTGCGTATAAATCCTTTTGTTTTAATATATCACAAATGTATTCAGAAAAAGAAAGAAAAGCCTTCCAAACTTCATTGTTATTTTCAAAATCCTTAGCACCCGTAAAGGATTTGCCTACACTTTTCGGTCTGTCATTTTCTGTAGGTGTTATAACGGGGGAGTTATCCTCACCTAAAGCACATTTTTTAAGCTCTGTGCCGTTTTTACCAAGCAGTTTTTTTAGGGTTATATCATCACAATAGGTTAAATCACCAATTGTGTGAATACCACTGGATTTTAGCTTTTCACAGGTACTTTTACCTACAAAAAGCATATCTGAAATTGGCAGACTCCATATCCTTTGTTTATAATTTTCTCGGCTTATAACGGTTACAGCATCGGGCTTTTTCATATCAGAGCCAAGCTTTGCAAATACCTTGTTAAAGCTAACACCGATAGATACGGTAATTCCAAGCTCTTTTTTAATATCGTTACGAATTCTTTCGGCAATCTGTTCACCGCTTCCGAAAAGCACAGTGCTACCTGTAACATCAAGCCAACATTCGTCAATGCTAAAAGGCTCAATCATATCGGTATATCTTTGGTAAATTTTAAGCCCCATTTTAGAATATTTTTCATATTCCTTGTACATTGGCGGTAATGTTATAAGCTCGGGGCATTTAGCCTTAGCTTCAAAAATAGGTTCTGCCGTTTTAATACCAAATTTTTTTGCAATTTCATTTTTTGCAAGTACAATTCCGTGACGGCTTTCCTTGTCACCGCAAACCGCAACGGGAAGCTTTTTAAGAGTAGGGTTGTGAAGAAGCGAAACAGAAGCAAAAAAATTATTAAAATCACAGTGCAAAATAATTCTGTCTGACACTAAAATCACTCCCAAACGTTTGTTCTTTAATTATTATAACTCTAAAATATATAAAAGTAAAGAACAAATCACATAACAAATTTTTCTAAAGCTTTGCGATGTAATCTCTCGGTTTGACGTTTACTGTAATTTATTAAACAGCCAACCTCTTCAAGATTATGACCAAAAACATATTTTTGAAAAAGCAGTTCAGATAAAGTTTCATCATCTAAAGCTCTGATTTTTTCTTCTATTTGAGTGCGTATTTTACAGGCTTTTTCAATATCTGCCTGATAAAGTTTTTCTTTTTTGGGATTTTTTTCTATCATTCGCAGTAAACGGTTGATTTTTGATTCCTGTAAAAGATAACTGCTTAAATATTGCTTTTTTTCTTCGTACATTTTTGGCCTTTCCTTTCTAAAAATTTTAAAGCTACATATTGACCGTAACTGTAATTAGTGCCGTTTTCTGAGTTGTAAGCTTTTATTTCTCGCAAAATTACGTTTAGTGGGCTATCAAACTCTAACTTAAATCTTTCCATTTGCTGTTTCCAAAGCTTTTCGCCTTTTTGTTTGCAGGCTTTGCTACAGTATTCCTTTTCAGTATTTATGAGAAGCGCTCCGCAACATCTGCAATGAGTATGTGTAATTTTTTTAAAAGCCGATGAATTGCAAATAGGGCAGATAAAAATTTCCTCATAAGGCGGCGTAGAAAAGCCGTGCGTTTCATAGATTTTTTGCGGAGTTAAAAATTTTCCTCCGCAGGTTTTGCAGTGATACATAAAAAATTCTCCTTTATATATTTGGATGTGAGTCAGCTAAAATTTGCTTGCTATAATATATAAAGAAAAAAACAGAACAGATGTAAACCTCTGTTCTGTTAAATTATTTTATTTTTATCTGTTTTGAAGGAGAAGCGCCGCTTTGGTTTTTATAGAATCTGAAAAAGCTTGAATATTCCTTAAAGCCACTCAAATATGCGGCTTCAGTCAGACTTTTACCTTTTTCAATATGTTGCCTTGCAACCGATAACCGCTTTTCTGTTATATAGCGGTAAACCGAAATATTTAAATCCTTGCTGAAACGGTGAGAAAGGGAAGAAACAGAAGTATTAAGAAAATCTGCAATACTTTTTAAACTTAAATCCTCTGCATAGTGGCTATCTATATATGTAAGAGCGGCTCGGGTTTGTTCGGATATCGAGATATAACTGTCAATATGGTTGCCGGAAAATAATTTAATTTCGATTAACAAACCCGCAATGGCTGACTTTACCGACAGTCTTTTTTCATTTTCTGAAAGCTCACTTTTCGAAATATAAATTAACCTGTTAAATATATTGAGTATATTGTTAGTTGGTAGGGAAATTACCGCAACATCGGTCATTATTTGGTCAATTAAAGGCTTTAATTCCTGTATTCCCTGAAAACCTAAAATACAGCGCGTATAGCTTTCGGGACTTGTAATGTTGAATTGATGAAAATGTTCTTTAGGAATTAAAATTATACTATCCTTTTTAAGCTCTAACTGAATATTTTTGGAAATCAGTTGTGAATTTCCGTCTATAAATAAAACAATTTCATCGTAATTATGAAATTCGCGCCCCTCAACAGTAGGTTTTCCTTTAGCGTATTTAAAATGAAATTTTTCATCGGTAATATAATATTCAAATAAATCAGTCATTTAATCACCCAATGTTTAGTATATTACTCTTTTGCAAGAATTGCAATATCTTATGCATAAATTAGCATTGAAAATATAATTTTTGCAAAATATAATATAATTGTGAGGAGGGTAACAAATGAATAATTTACGCGAACGAATTAAAAACGGTGAAAAGCTTTGCGGTTCGATTGTATGTCTTACCGACCCATGTCTTTGTGAAATTTTAGGTAATGTGGGTTACGATTTTATCTGGATTGATATGGAGCATACATATACATCTTACAAAGAGGTGCTGTGTCATCTGAATGCCGCAAGGTCCGTTGGTACAGCGGCGGTTGTAAGAGTTCCTCAAAATGACCTTACAGTTACTAAAAAGATACTTGAAATGGGACCCGAGGGGATTATTTTTCCAATGGTACGGACTGCCGCTGAAATACGTGATTTAATTGATATGACCTTATATCAACCCATTGGCACACGCGGTTTTGGACCTATGCGAGCTATAAAATACGGGGCGGCTGATGTTAAGGAATATACCGATAAAGAAAGCTTAGATTTGTGCAGATTTATTCAGATTGAGCACATTGATTGTATCAATAATTTAGAAGAAATTGTAAAAATTCCTTATATTGACGGTTTCATATTCGGACCTAACGATTTATCAGGCTCTTTGGGAGAACTTGGAAATGTTTACGGAGAAAAAACCACAAATGCAATAAACCGAGCTATTGAAATTTTAAGATCAAACGGAAAATATATTAGTTTAGCGGTCGGTAATGATGAGCAAACGGTTAAATATTGGTCGGGTTTTCCTGTCGATATGATTACAGCGGGAGCTGATTGGAACTACATTTATACCGAAGCTAAAAACACATTTGAAAGACTCAAAAAATATCATTTAAAGGGTGAATGTAATGGAAATTAAAAGAGACGGATATACTGTAAGCCTAGGCGAGCCGATTTTATATGTTGATAATAAAAAACGTGACAGAAGCGGTCATATGACACACGCTTTAGCTTCATTTGGAAAGGATAAGCTGATTGATTTTAATTCGAACTGTACTGCTAATAAGCACAATGGCCATTCAACATTCGGTTGGGTTGAATACCGAATTTCAGAGGATGGCGGAGAAACCTATTCAGAAATTATGAATTTGCCTTATTCAGTAGAAAGCTTTATTGACGGTATTAATGTGATTTCGGTAGAAAAGGCGGTCGCTTGCGACGACGGAACTGTTGTTGCAATCTGCCTTAGAAACGACCCTACAACTGTATGTCAGCCTTGGGATACCCCTATGACAGTTTCTACTAAAGACGGCGGTAAAACCTGGAGTAAGGCAAAGGAACTTTGCGGTTATAAAGGCAGAGTTTACGATGCTTGCTATTACAACGGTGTAATTTATGTGTTGGAATTTTGTAATGACGGCACAGGATTCTTCTGCGGTGAAAAACCTGAGCATCAATACCGCATTTTTAAAAGTTGTGATAACGGCGAAAGCTTTGAAGAGGTTTGTGTTGTACCGATTGATGCTATGGGCAGAGGCTATGGAGCTATGCTTTTTGATGATGACGGACGGCTTCACGTATTCGCATATAATGTAAATGACGAGAGAAATCTAGACCATATTATAAGTGATGATTTAGGCAAAACGTGGGGCGAGCCCGATGTTTGCTATCTTGATAAAGGCATCAGAAATCCGCAAATTGCTTTAATGGACGGTGTTTATATTCTGCACGGCAGAGCCGAAAAGGAAAGCGGATTTGTGCTATATACTTCGACCGATTGCAAAAACTTTGATGAGGGTACTTATATGGGAACAGTTAAGGGATGGTGTTATTATTCTAACAATATTGTTCTAAAGGACAAGGATAATAGCAACAGACTTCTTATTCAGTATTCTGAGGAATACGGAAAGACTGCTTGTGTTAATGTGTTTCACAGATGGTTAAAGATAAATAAGTGATAAAAAAGAGGTGCGCGAGCACCTCTATTTTATTATTGATTTCTTGTATTCACTTGGTGTCATTTTGGTGAACTGTTTAAAGCACTTTGAAAAATACTGTGGGTTGTCAAAATTCAGCATATCGGCAATTTGGGATAGATTATATCGCTCTTCGCGGATAAGCCGTTTAGCTTCCTTAATTTTTAGGGAATTATAATATCTTATTATTCCGTGGTATTCGGCGAAAAGCTTTTTTACCGCGCTTTCGCTTTTGCCAAGCCTTTTTGCTATATCACTTACAGTGATTCTGCCGTAAATGTTTTCGTGCAGTATATCAAGAATTTCTTTTACATTATAAGGTACCTCAACGCCGTCTATAACATAATTTCTGCGCATCTTTTTTGTAAGTACATCTTTATTACGGCAAAGCTTTATCAAAAACATTTCGAGTAAGTTTTTTGTCATTTGGCTACTGCCAAATGGTGCATTTTCTATAACATTAAGCTTTTGCAAAAGGGGATTATGCTCGTCCTCTAATCTGTAACAGGATAGCCCCTCGGCAAAAAGGGAAGAAAGCAGTGCCTTTTCTTCGGCATTAAGACGGAATATTTTACCCTCAAAATACTTCATTGCACGGCTTTTGCACTGAAAGGTTATTATACTTACATTAGGCGCAGTATTATTATCACCCGAAAGGTTGTGGAATTCGTTGGGCTTGTGAAAGGTCATTTCACCGCTTTTTAAAATAAATCGGTTTTTATCGGCGGTGCAAATCATTTCGCCTTTATCAATGTAAACCATTTCCCAAAAGTCGTGTCGCTCACCCTCATAACAAAAGCTTTTTGAAAGCTCCATATAAAAAATTGTAATAAGCTTTTCAACATTAAAGATTTTTTCAAAACCCACACGTGTAAAATTATCTTCCAAAAAAACACCTCATTACCCGATTTTATAAGTATTATATCTGATTTTACTTGTTGTTGCAAGAAAAAATAAGATATAATTATTATAAAGAAATTAGGAGGTAGGCTTATGTATACAGTTTTAGTTATATCCTGTCACCCCGATGATATGGAAATTGCCTGTGCCGGCACTTTGCTTAAATGTAAAGCTCGTGGGGATAGGGTAGTGGTTTGTCATTTATCAAGCGGTAATTTGGGTCACGTGATTATTCCGCCCGATGAGCTTACAGTAATGCGCGCTAAAGAGGCAGAGCGCAGTGCCGAGCTTGGCGGTTTTGAGATTATTCACTCAAGCTTTGACGACCTTGATATTTACGATAATAACAAGGAAGCCAGAGATAAGGTGGTTGACGTTATAAAGCAGGTTAACCCCGATTTTATTATCACACACGCGCCAAACGATTATATGCCCGACCACACCGCAGTATCAAGACTTGTGTTTGATGCGAGCTTTACTGCAACGCTTCCAAACTATCATACCAAGGTTTCGGGAAGTGCCAGACTTGTTCCCATTTATTATATGGATACCTTGGCAGGCGTTAATTTTAACCCTACAGAATATGTTGATGTATCGGAGTTTATTGATAAGAAAATAGAAATGCTTAATTGCCACGAATCACAAATTGTGTGGATGCGCGACCATGACGGCATTGATTTTCCCGATATGGTAAAGACCTGTTGCCGTTACCGCGGTTATCAGTGCGGTGCAGATTATGCCGAGGGCTTTACACAGTGTCAGGTTTACTTAAAGGGCACAACTAAGCGGTTGTTACCATAAAAACAGAAAGGATGAATGTATAATGGATTTTAATTCAACAGTAAAGGGCTCTGCTTTAGAGGGCTTTTATCCTAAGGGCTGGGATTTCGAAAAAATAGATGCATGTATTGATGCACCCGAAACAATATGCGACAGACAGTCTCATTGGAACGAGGGTTTTACACCTATTAAGTGCGACAGCCTTGCCGAATTTGAAACCTATATGGGACACGAAATTGCAATGCAGATAAAATTAGCTCGTGACAGAGGAGAAAAAATCGCATTTATTTTACCTGTAGGACCCATGGGAATGTATAAATGGGTGGTTTACTTTATAAAAGAGTGGGGAATACCTTGCGACCACGTTTATACCTTTAATATGGACGAATGGGCAGACGGTGAGGGCAATACCTTAGCCCCCGATAACAGCGGTGCTTTCCAATATGCTATGGAGCAGGCGCTCTTTAATCCCTTGGGTGAGCTAACCGTCCCCAAAAACCAAAGAAACTTTGCTACAAAGGAAAATCTTCCTACATACCCCGAAAAGATAAACGCTTTAAAGGCAGAGGGCGCAAAGCTGGTTTTGGTTTACGGTATAGGCAGAATGTGTCATATAGCATTTTGGGAGCCTACCTTTGCAGAGGATTACAGCAGTGCAGAGGAATGGGAAAACGCGCCCTATAGAATAGGCGCTAAAATTCATCCCCTTACAGTAGAACAAAACGCTCTTACAAGCTTTAAGTCAAGAACTACACTTGTTCCTTGCCGTGCCAACACAATAGGCCCCGGCATATTCTTAAAGGCTGATTACGCTATCGGCGGTGCTGACGGAACTTTAGGCCGCGGTATGCAGTGGCAGGGAATGTCTCTTTGGATGACCTTACGTTATGGCAAAACGCCTTGGATTACCTCGTCTTATATTCCAACTCTTCCAGGACGTCTTTTCTTCTTGAAAGAGCTTGCAGGTCCGCTTGAAGCCGAGTGTAATTAAAACAAAATATTGACAATATCGGTATTTTGTTTTATAATAAATAAGCAGAGATTTTGAGTGCACTTATTCCCGAGGGATAAGTGTACTTTTTTGTGCAAAAACGGAGGTTATAAAAATGGCAAAAACAAACATTGTTGATTGGAAAACTATCACAAATTTCGTAATTGATGCGTTTGTTGGTTACGGAATTCCGCGTGAGGATGCAGAAATCTGCGCAGATGTTCTTTTAATGTCTGACAAGCGCGGTATCGAGTCCCACGGTGTAAACCGCTTTAAGCCTGTTTATCTTGACAGAATTAAGGCAGGTATTCAGCAGGCTGTAACAAATATTGAAATCATTAAGGAAACCCCTACCACCGCAGTTATTGATGGTCATCACGGTATGGGTCAGGTTATAGGTCATAAAGCTATGAGTATGGCTATCA
>CAZNTP010000046.1:0-12050 GCA_964575985.1 uncultured Ruminococcus sp.
GTGACCCTCTGCTTGTAAGGCAGATGCTCTCCCAGCTGAGCTATGCTCCCACGTCTGGTCTATTCGCTGGCTTGCTAACGAGTGTGTACTCACCGGCGACGAACAATATATTACCACATCGACCCCTTTTTGTCAACACTTTTTTGAAAAAAATTTGAAACTTTTTTTATTATTTTTTGTAAGCACAATATATTGGGTTTCGATGTTTTAAAAACCACATTTTTAAGGTTTTTTCGCTTTTTCTGTTTTAATTTTTTCTATTTCCTCAGGAGAAAAAGTATATGTTTCACCGCAGAAATGACATTTCACCTCAGCGCCCTTTTTGTCCTCTGCCATTTCGGTTAAATCTTTATCACCAAGCCCCGAAATAATGCCCTCTATTTTTTCTCTGCTGCATTTACATTTATATTCGGGATGCTCCTCATATATGACCTCAACCTCAAAACCTTTTAAAACATCCCTTACAATATCCTCAATATCTAAGCCTTTATCTAATAGCTCTGTTACAGGACGCACGTTTTTTAGGTTTTCTTCCAAGCGGTCAATAATAGCATCCTCTGTAAAGGGTAACAGCTGAATAATATAACCGCCCGACTTTCTTACGGTAAGGTCGGTATTAACAAGCACACCCAAGGCACAAACGGTGGGTATCTGCTCGCTTGTGGCATAATACGAGGTTATATCCTCTGCGATTTCACCGCTCACAATCGGCACAAAGCCGTTATATGCTTCTTTAAGTCCTAAATCCTTTGTGACAAAAAGATTGCCGTTTACACCAACCGCACCCGAAACGTCAAGCTTGCCGTTGGGTTTCAGGGGGATTTCCACCACAGGATTTACGGCGTAGCCGCGCACATTGCCGACACTGTCAGCAGACACGGTAATAGCGCCCGATGGGCCGCCGCCGTCAATTTTAACCGATATGCTGTTCTTCTCACCCTTTAGCATATTACCCATCATAGCGCCTGCGGTAAGCAGTCTGCCAAGCGCCGCCGTTATTACTGCCGAGGTTTTGTGTAGCTCTTCCGCTTTTGCCACAATATCGGTACTGTCAATAGCCGACACCATAATGGCTCCGTCACTTGTTATACATCTTATAAGCTTTGCCATTATATTAACTCCTCTTTTTCACAACATAAATTTCACGTTCGCAGTCATTTTCTGGCGACTCTTCAGTCATATCACCGAACACCTCTAAAATTTCCAAACCGCTCTCTTTGAGAACATCTTCAAGTTCTTCGTGAGTATATGCACGCTCGGGAAATTCCTCCCCGAAACGCAGATAACTGCCGTCCTCCTGCTCGGTGAAAAAATCTAAATATATATGTGTTGTAAGCTTTTCAGCTTTAAATTCATTCTGCCAAACGCAGTATATACCGTCCTCATCAATAACAAAGGTGTTATCCGCCAAAACCTTTTCGTGCTTATAAATGGTATTAACATCAAATATAAAAAGACAGCCCTCTTCCAGAAAGAGCGAAACCCTTGAAACTGCCTTTTTCAAATCCTTAATATCGGTTATGTGGTTAAGGCTGTCCATTGAGCAGATAGCACCGTCCACCGTGCCGTATAAATCGAGCTCCTCTGCCCTTTGGCAAAGATAGAGAACATCGGTCTCCTCCTCGGCAGATTTTTCCCTTGCAATGCCGAGCATTTCCTCCGACATATCGACACCTATAACTTCTATACCCCTCTTTGCCATTTCGTTTGAAAAACCGCCCGTGCCACAGGCAAGGTCTAAAAGAAGCGTAGGCTTTTTGCCGTATTTTTTAAAGAGCTTTAACAGATATTCAGTTCGTGCCTTATAGTCTACGTCGCTCATAAGGCGGTCGTAAACCAATGCAAAATCACTGTATGTACTCATAATATATTTCTCCGAAATATTAATTCATAATACTTAATGCATAATTATATATGTTAGCGAAGCTAACACCTTCAATTCCGAATTACGCATTCCGAATTCTGAATTATTGTTTTAACCCAAGTTTAAACCTATAATATCATATTTTAAGCATAAAAACAAGGCACTGTTTGTCGAAAAAACAAATATTAGTTCTTGAATAGCGGTTTATAAAATGTTACAATTAATATAACTACTCTAAAAGAGGTTTTATTTATGGAAAAGATTAAACTGTTGCACACAGCAGATATACATATCGGCGCGGCCGAAAGCTTTTTAGGGGCGGATGCCAATTCCCGACGCTTTGAAACCCTTATAACTTTTGAAAGGATTATCGACCTTGCCGCCACTGAAAAGGTGGATTTAATCGCTATTGCAGGCGACCTTTTTGATTCTAACACGGTAGAAGAACGCTTTATTACCGCCGTTTTTGAAAAAATTAAAAAGGCGGCGCCCATAAAGGTTATATTCGCCGCAGGCAATCACGACCCGCTGAATGCCGACTCGCCCTTTTTAAAGGATAATTTGCCCGATAATTTATATGTATTAGGCGTAAAGGACGAATGTATAACCTTTGAGGACATAAAAACTAAGGTTTACGGCAGGTCATTTGAGCATAATTTTCTTGCAGGGGAAGAAGCCTTTACTCTTAAAACCGGTGAAAATTACATCAACCTTTTAGTTCAGCACGGCGAGCTTAAAAGCGACCTCAATTCCGACTATAATGCCATAACACCTAAATTTGTAAAAAATTCGGGTATGGATTATATTGCCTTAGGTCACGTGCACAAGCGCACCGAGGTAGGCTTACTTAACGGCACCTATTTTGCCTATTGCGGTTGCCCCGAGGGACAGGGCTTTGACGAGCTTGACCAAAAGGGTGTTTATATAGGCGAAATCGGCAAAAAGCATTGCAGTTTAGAGTTTACACCCGTATCAAAACGACTGCACATAGAAAAAAAGGTTGATATAAGCGACTGTAAAAGCACCGGTGAAATCTGCGAAACAGTTTTAAAACAGCTTCAAGACGACTTTGGCGACAGTTTCCGCGATAATCTTTACAAAATAGAATTAGTGGGTGAAATCGCCGAGGAAACCCAGATAATACCCGCCGAAATTACTGCAAGGCTGGCAAGTGACCTATATTTTGTAAAGGTTAAAAACCGCACCGAATATAGCCTTGACTATGAGGCTCTCGCCTTGGAGCCGACCCTTAAGGGCATTTTTGTTAAAAAGATGCTCGAAAGAGAAGCCTTAGCTACGCCCGAAGAAAAGGCGACCGTACGCGAGGCACTAAGGCTTGGCATTAAAGCATTTATAACCGAGGTGAAATACGATGAAGATTAATTCATTATATATACATGCCTTTGGGGGACTTAAAAATTTCAGTCTTGATTTTGGAGACGGCTTTACCGTGATTTACGGTGATAACGAAATGGGCAAAACCACCGTAATGGCATTTATTAAAATGATGTTTTACGGTAGCGGCAGAGCGGGTGGACAGCTCTCCAAAAACATCCGCCAAAAGTATACCCCTTGGGATGCCGCCCAAATGGCAGGGAGCATTGATTTTGAGCACGGAGGCAAACGATACCGCTTAGAAAAGGAATTTCGCACCTCTAATTCTACAGATAAAGCCACTCTATGCGATTTGGATCTTGGCACACGTCAGGCAGTCAGCGGCGACATTGGTCTTTCATTTTTCGGACTTTCTATGCCTGCCTTTGAACGCAGTGTGTTTATAGGTCAGTTGGGCTTTCCCGAAAAGGATACCGTGGCAGAGGGCGAAATTAACTCCAAGCTTTCAAACCTTACCCTTACAGGCGAGGAAAGTGTTTCCTTTGAAGCGGTAAACGCAAGGCTAAATAAAGCAAAGCTTAGCCTTATGTCCAAAAGCGGAAAGGCGGGCGAATACGATAAAAACATAAAGCTTTTAGGCGAAATTAAGGAACGGATTGGCCGAAGCGAAGCCCTTTTGGAAGCAGTAAGTGCTAAAAAGGCGCAGATAGCCGAGCTTCAAAAGAAAACCGAAGCCTTGAGCCTGCAAGCGCTTACACTTAAAGAAAAACTGAACACCGAACAGGATGTTCGCAATGCCGAGAAGCTTAGCCTTCTTTTAGAGCTAAAAAAACAGCTTGATGCTTTTAACGAAACCTTGAAATTAGCCGACGGTTCTCTGATAGACGAAATGTATCTCAGAAAGCTTAAATTCTGCATTTCAAGGGTTGAGGCTGTAGCCGACAAAATAGCCGCCAAAAAGGGAGAAATTGACCTGCTTTCCAAAAGTCTTGAGGCAGGACTCAATCCCCCAACAGACGCAAGCGACGAGAAAGCGGCAGAGCTTGAAAACAAAATCGCCGAATACGAAAGTAAACGGCAAAGCAACAAAAATACTGCCGAAAAGCTTCGTGCCGAACTTTCAGAGTGTGAAAATAACGCTAAAGGCAAAGGTACGGCTATAGGTTTTGTCTCGCTCTTTATTGGCATTTTATGCTTAGTGGGGGCTGTAATATTAAACATAGCAAACTTTAATATACCCTTTATTATTTTAACGGTTTCAGGCCTATTACTTACAGCCTTTTGTCCTATACACATTATATTAATAAAGGACTCGCGTACTAAAATACTAAAATCTGCAGAAGAAATCAAAAGCAGAATTTCTGCATTAGAGAGTGAAGAAACCGCCCTTAAGGAAGAAATATTTGAAAGCTCCGTAAAGCTTGAGGCTATTAATACTGCGCTTAGCAGTAGTGCGGCGGTAATCGAAAAACAACAGCAGTTATTAAGCGATTGTAAAAATCAGCTAAACATACTGACAGAAGAAAAGCTGGCTGAAGAAAAGCCGCTTTTAGAGTTATTTTCCAAATACAGAAAAGCCGAAAGCGCCGACGAAATCGAGGACTTTTTAGAGGAAATAACCGAGAAAACCGCAAAACAACGCGAACTTAAACAACAGCTGGGGTTTGTGCTAAACGATTTAAACGGCATCTCTTATGAAGATGCCGAAAGAAAGCTGGCGGACGTAAATTCGGGAGATTTAAGTCTTACAGAAGATTTCGAGGTTCTCAAATCTGAATATGAGCAGTTGCTAAACCTTATAACCGACCGCAAAACCGCCATAGCTACACTGAATGCCGAAATAAAATCCGCTCTTTCGGGAGCGGAGGATAAAGAGACGCTCAAAAAACAACTCGCAGAGCTTACCGAAAAAACCGACTCGCAAAGGGAATTTTGCGCTCAGATAGACCTCGCTTCCGCCGTTCTGGCAGAAAGCTTTGCCGAGGTGCGCCGTAGCTACGGCTCTGTGCTTGAAAAAAAGGCAGGGCATTTGTTTGAGGGTATCACAGGCGGAAAGTGGGGCAGTATGAGTATTTCAAAGTCGCTTGATATAAATGTATCAGAGGCCCAAAGCTTCGGCAGCCGAGAAATTGATTATCTTAGCAGCGGCACTGCCGATCAGGCATATTTAAGTCTGAGGCTGGCTCTTGCCGAGCTTATCTGCAGTGACAGTGAAAAGCTTCCGATTTTTCTTGACGATGCTCTTACTCAGTATGACGACGGCAGAACTAAAGCCGCTCTCGGATTTTTAAAGGAATATTCCGAAAACACACAGCTTATAATGTTTACCTGCCACTCTTATATATGCGAAATTTCCAAAGAGTTAGGTGTAAGGGTTACAAAAATAGGCGAATAATACACAAATTTCAAAAATAGTATATTTTATGTTGAAATTTCTGCTTTAGTGTGTTAAAATGTCAACAACAATTTAAAATTCTATGTGATGCTTGCAGGAAAAGTGGAAATAACCACTGCCGAAGGAATAACACTCTCAGGCGTTTCTTTGAAACAAAGACTGTAAGCGGATAGAGCTTTGGAGAAGCCCGCATTAAAAACGGGTGCCGAAGGTGCAAGGCAGAAATGCTAATCTCTCAGGCAAAAGGACAAAGTTTTTAAACCCTTTTAAAAAGGGCTTATTGTGTTTGTTTTTTAGAGAGATTGCATATCGCAGTCTCTCTTTTTATTTTGTAAATTATTTTTGGAGGAAATTTCTATGGAACAAATCATCAATTTTTTGGAGCCTATTGTAGTAAATATTAATACATATTTATCTAACTACATTCTTATTATTCTACTCGTAGGCACAGGTCTGTTTTATTCCTTTAAAACCCGTTTTGTACAGGTACGCTGTTTTGGCGAGGGTATGAAAAAGGTTTTCGGCGGAATAAAGCTTTTCGGCGGAAAGCAGGGTAGCGGTCTTTCATCCTTTCAGGCTTTGGCTACCGCTATTGCGGCTCAGGTAGGTACAGGTAATATCGTTGGCGCTTCAAGTGCTATTCTTGTAGGCGGCCCCGGTGCTATTTTCTGGATGTGGGTAATCGCATTCTTCGGTATGGCTACAATTTATGCCGAGGCAGTTTTAGCACAGGAAACCAGAATAACTGATGCCAACGGCGAAATTCACGGCGGTCCCGTTTATTACATCAAAAAGGCTTACAAGGGCGCTTTCGGTAAATTCTTGGCAGGCTTCTTTGCAGTTGCAATTATTTTGGCTCTCGGCTTTATCGGCGCCATGGTGCAGTCAAACTCTATCGCTCAGACCACAGGTACAGCCTTTGGTGTAGAGCCTTGGATTATCGGTCTTATTCTTACCGTTATCTGCGCTATAATCTTTATCGGCGGTATTCAGCGTATAGCATCTGTAGCTGAAAAAATCGTTCCCTTAATGGCGGTTATTTATATCGTGTTAGGTCTCATCATTTTAGGAATTAACTTTAAGGTAATTCCCGAAACCTTTGGTCTTATCTTTAAATATGCATTCCAGCCCAATGCCCTTTTAGGCGGAGGACTCGGCGCGGCTATAATGGCGGCTGTAAGTCAGGGCGCAAAGAGAGGCCTTTTCTCTAACGAAGCAGGTATGGGCTCAACCCCTCACGCACACGCTCAGGCTAATGTAGAAAAGCCTCATGACCAAGGCGTTGCCGCAATGATAGGCGTGTTTATTGATACCTTTATCGTTCTTACTATGACTGCTTTGGTTGTAATTTCTACCCTTTATGCAGGTGACGGTCCGCTTTCCGCAGAAGCCTACGAGGGCGGTTCCTTAATTGAGGGCTTTAAGGTATTCGGCGCCGAAATTTCGGGCGCAAACGCAATGCAGCTGGCTATGGGTGCGCACTTCGGAACAACCGTAGGTAACATACTCGTTGCTATCTGCCTTATGTTCTTCGCCTTTACAACCATTATCGGCTGGAACTTCTTTGCAAAAATTAATGTGCAGTATTTATTCAAGAACAATAAGGTTGCAACCGTTATTTTCTCGGTTATAGCTATCGCATTTATCTTCTTAGGCTCTTGCATAGATAAGGTAACTATTGTTTGGGAGCTTGCCGATATGTTTAATAACCTTATGGTTATTCCAAACGTTCTGGCCCTCATTCCTCTTGCCGCTATTGTAGCAAAGGCTTCTAAGTCAAATAAAGAAAGCGTACTTAAATAATCTTTAAAAAAGCTCTGCCTATACGTTGTGCCCTAAAGACACAACGTATCGACAAAAATTACTACCCGAAAAAGAGTTTATATTTCTCTTCTTCGGGTAGTTTCTTCTTATATCGTCAAAAGCAAAAGAATTTGTACGCCAATTTCCTGTTTTCATTTCTTCTCTACACTGCAACTGCTGTAGTAATATGTAAGAATTTCTTTGTAGCTGCTTCCCTGCTTTGCCATATAGTTGGCACCGTTCTGGCTCATTCCGACACCGTGCCCCGCGCCATAGACCGTAAAGGTGAATTTTTCATCTGCAAACTTTACCTCAAAATTTGCCGAGCGCAAGGAAAGAAGGCTCCCTATCGTAAATCCACTTACATCTTTGCCGCAAACCTTAATAGAGCTTACTGTTCCCGAATCGGTGCGGGCAATATTGCCTAAATAATCCTTTGCTTCTCCATTTAACTCGATTTCCTTTTCAAGCTTTTGCTTTAGCTCATCGGCTGTAAAGCTTACCTCTGTAATATAGTTTTTGGCAAGCTTGTCACCCTCGCTGAGCACAGGCTTTAGGTAGGCGCGTTCGCTTCCCCACACGTTTTTCGAGTCCTCGGTTGTACCGCCCGAAATTGCGTGGTACACCGCCAAAATAGGTATTCCCTCATAATAAATCATTTCGCCCGCGGTATCGGCTACCGCTTTTTTTATTTTTTGTGTGTATTCGTCGGCACTGTCGCCCCATTTAGCCTTGGCTTCCTCTTCGGTTATAAAGCTTTGGTCAACCGTATGGTCGTTTGTTATATCATATTCAAGCTCTTTATTCTGCGCTTTTTTAGAGCAAGCAAAGGTATAGGCGGCTACCGCCTGCGCCTTTAAGGCTTCCTCGTGATAGAGGGCAGGCATCTCAGCAGCTACCACCCCGAAAATATAATCCTCTCTTGAATATTCGGTCACCTTGTCGCCGATTAAAACCTTAAAGCTTTCTGCGCCTACAGGCTCTGCGGTCTTGTCCTCTGTCAGAATAGTAGGAGCCGCCGCCGATACAATTTCTTTTGACGGACTTATTGCCCACAAGGGAATTAACAGCATAGCTACCGCTATAAAAATTGTAAATCCAAAAAGCTTTTTCAAACTTATTACCTCTTTTTCTGTTGACTTTTAAAATAAAGCAATATAAAATTAGTATATTATATGTTTTGGAGTGTACTTTAATGAAATATAAAAAAATTATTCTCCTTTTTGGAATATTTTTGCCTGTGGCTATTATGCTGCGCCTTGTTCAGTTCAGCTTTACAATAGATTACAGCACAGGCTTTTATATAAAGGAATTTGAATCTAACGGCAAGGCTATGCTTTGGGTTTTATTAGCACTTATTTTTTCACCCTCTCTGTTTGCGCTCTTTTCACACCGCAGTCCCGCGCATCCGCCAAAGCCTAATATTATATTAAGCCTTGCTTCCTTTTCGGTAAGCGCGGCTATAATATATGAAATGCTTTTTGAAAGGTTTTCCGTCTCGGTAATGGAATGGCAGATAACCTTAATTAAAATAGCAGGCATCCTTACCGCCGCTTTCTTTATATGCTACGGATTAAAGCGTTTTATACGTTTTAAATTGCCCCCTATCTGCACCGCAATCCCCACAGTTTATTTTGTTTTAAGAATAATCTGTGATTTTACTTCAATTTCATCTCTGGCGCTTATATCCGAAAACCTTATTTTAATGTTTGCCTACTGCGCGGTTTTAATATTTATGCTTCAGTTTGCAAAGCTTTATAACGGTCTTGACAGCGAATATAATTTCCGCAAGCTGCTTTCAAGCGGTCTTGCAAGTGTTATGCTCTGCTTAACACAAACTCTACCACACTTTATTTTAAAAACACTTACAGGCTATAGCTTTATGCACACCTCGCTTGCAGGAAATGTTAATTTGTTTTTTATCGGCATTTTTATTGCCGTGTTCCTGTTTAGTCATTTTAGCTACTATAATTCCTGTCTTACAGAAGAAGAACAGGAAAACAAGCAATTTGGGGTTATGGATAAAATTACAAAAATATGCAATAAATTCAAGTAAAAGTGTATAATAAACTTGACATATCCTATATGTAGTGGTAAAATTGTAGTGATAAATTCAGGTATTATAGCTTTGTCACTTTTTGGATAATTGCTGTATTTTGCGGTGTTTTTTGGCGAAAACACTGTGATTTGATTATATCACGGGAGGTAAATGCACGGCTCCCGTTCCGTTAGCGGTAAAAATTCCGTGTTTAATATACAGGAGGTGCGATTATGCCCTATATTATCGGTGGCATTGTCGCTTTAGTATGTGCTGTAGTCGGATTTTTGTCCGGTTCTATATATCGCCGCAAGTCAGCGGAAGCTACAATAGGCTCTGCTGAGGACGAGGCAAGACGCATATTAAACGACGCTATTAAAAATGCCGAACAAAAGAAAAAAGAAGCTTTGCTTGAAGCAAAGGATGAAATTCACCAGCTGCGTCAGGAAACCGAAAAGGACCTGCGCGAACGCCGCAGTGAAGTTCAGCGTCAGGAACACCGCCTTCAGCAGAAGGAAGAAACTCTTGACCGCAAGATGGATAATCTTGAAGCAAAAGAAGAAAAACTCGCTGCGAGAGCAAAAGAAATTGATGTCCGTATTGAAGAGTGTGACCGACTCAAACAGAGCCAGATGGATCTGCTTGAGAAAATTTCAGGTTTCACTAAGGAACAGGCTAAGACCCATCTGCTTGAGATGCTTGACGGTGAACTGAATCACGAAAAAGCCGTTAAGATTATGGAATTTGAACAGCAGACTAAGGATGAAGCTGACCGCATTGCAAAAAATATCATCGGTCAGGCTATTCAGCGCTGTGCCGCAGACCATTCTTCTGAAATGACAGTGTCGGTTGTGGCTCTGCCTAATGACGAAATGAAGGGTAGAATTATCGGTAGAGAGGGTAGAAATATCCGCGCTCTCGAAACCGCAACAGGTGTTGACCTTATTATTGATGATACTCCTGAGGCTATCACCCTTTCGAGTTTTGACCCTGTAAGACGCGAGATTGCCCGCGTTGCCCTTGAGAAACTTATTCTTGACGGCAGAATTCATCCGGGCAGAATCGAAGAAACCGTTGTTAAGGCAACCGCAGAGGTTGAAGCCACTATTAAGCAGGAAGGCGAGCGTGCAATGATCGATGCGGGTATCCATAACCTGCATCCCGAACTTATCAAACTGCTCGGAAAACTCCGTTACCGCACAAGTTACGGTCAGAATGTACTTAACCATTCTATGGAAGTTTGCCACCTTTCAGGTCTTATTGCTGCTGAAATGGGCGCAGACGTAACTCTTGCAAAACGTGCAGGCTTGCTCCACGATATCGGTAAAGCGCTTGACCATGAGCAGGAAGGTTCGCATATTCAACTTGGTGTTGAGGCGGCTAAAAAGCATCGTGAAAACGATATCATCCTCAACGCTATCCACGCTCACCACGGTGATGTTGAGCCTAAGAGCACTATCGCGTTTATCGTTCAGGCGGCAGACGCTATTTCGGCTGCAAGACCGGGAGCAAGACGCGAAAACATTGAAAACTATATCAAACGCCTTGAAAAACTTGAGGAAATCGCCAATTCCTTCACTGGTGTTGAAACATCATTTGCAATTCAGGCAGGTAGAGAAATCAGAATCGCCGTTAAACCGGAGGTTGTGTCTGATGACCAGATGGTACTTATCTCCCATCAGATAGCCGAGCGTATTGAAAACGAACTCGAATATCCCGGTCAGATAAAGGTTAACGTTATCAGGGAGAGCCGTGCTGTAGATTACGCAAAATAAAGGAATGTTGTTATGAATGAACGGATAGACCGTGTTATAACAGCGCTTGAGAAAAATAATATGCAGGGCATTTACGTGCCCTGCATAAATTCTATTCCTGAGGCTGTTGAAAATTTGCTTTTTGAAAATGCCGTTATTTCAACCGGCGGCTCAATGTCACTTATAGAAAGCGGTGTATGGGAACTTCTGAACAGTGGGAAATACCGCTTTTTAGACCGAAACCGCGAGGGTATTTCTTCTGAAGAACAGCAGGAGATTTATAAATCCTGCATCGGTGCGGATTTTTACCTTTGCTCTGCAAATGCTGTCACCGAAAAAGGAGAACTCGTCAATGTTGACGGTTTTGCAAACCGCATAGCCTCAATAGCATTCGGACCAAAAAAAGTTATTATGGTTGTGGGCATAAACAAACTCGTAAAAAATGCTAAAGACGGTCTTTTGAGGGTTAAGAAAATTGCCGCGCCTAAAAACTGCGTAAGGCTTGGGATAGATAACCCCTGTGTGCAATTAGGACACTGTGTTTCCTTGGAAAAAAGCAATGACCCCGATTTTGCTGACGGTTGCAATTCTCCCCGCCGTATATGCACACAGTACCTTATTTCCGGCAGACAGCGCGAAAAAAACCGCATTACCGTAATTATTTGCGGTGAGCCGCTTGGATTTTAATTTAACAGCATATTGCATACTGTTTTGATTTGATGCTGACAATTACGGTAAAAATATCGAATTGCAAAGCAATATCTCAACAAAAAAGAACTGCCTCGGCAGTTCTTTTTTATTATCAGTAGTTCTCTTTTCTCACTTCGAAATAAGCCTGCGGATGAGCACAAACGGGGCAAA
>CAZNTP010000047.1:0-11709 GCA_964575985.1 uncultured Ruminococcus sp.
TCGGTCTTGAAGAGGTTGAGCTTGCTTCTTCTATCATTTCTGATATGGCTCATCCAGATGCTACAATCATTTGGGGTGCTCAGCTTGACGAAACTCTTGATGATACCATCCGTGTAACTGTTGTAGCTACTGGTCTTGGTGACGATAAGAAGGACGATGCAAATGATTTAGCATCTTTCCTTAACAGCAATAGTGATGACGATGAGGCTTATGGCGATGTAATGAGCTTCTTTAAGAAAGATTAATTTAAGGCTGTCTCATTAAGCACAGACCAAAAGGAAAAGTAACCATAAATATAAAAATTAGCACCTTGTAAAAGAACATTAACTTTTACAAGGTGCTTTTTTTATATGTCAAATTCTTCGAATTTCGAATACAGAGTTTCCTTTTGGTCTGTGCTTACCCATCATAATCTTCAATTGCAGATACTGCTTCTTCTTTAGTAGAAAAAATAATGCCGTTATCAAGTAGTCGGCGGTCCTCATCGGGCAAGGTGTCAAGCATAATTGAGCCGTAAACCTCAATTATTTTTTCGCCGTTATAAAGCGCCACATTATTTCCATAGGAATGAAGCACCCAAGGCTTTGGTTCTTCATATTTGGTTTTTAAAGCATAGCTTATGGTTATAATAATCGCGGCAACACAAACCGATACGGTAATAATAGATATTCCTAAAATTGTTTTTCTTGAAACTGCCAAAGCTTAGCACCGTCCTTTAAAGATATTTTGAACAGATACTTGAAAATTTATGCAGTTTACTAAAATTCTTTTGGCGTTAGTCCGTTTAGTAAAAGTATTGCTACGCTTGCCATAACTGCAAAGGGTGAAAAACACTTGTTGAGTTTGATTTTAAATTCGGCAGGCTCAATAACTCTGCCCTTTAAATCGGTTACACTTCTTTGGAGTGTGGCAAACAGGGTATTATCATCAAGACTTGAAAGTGTAATTGTGTTTTTACCGTTCATACCGCAACTAATTACAGGGGTACGATTTTTAAAAAACAGATTTAAAGCATTTGTGTTAGTGTCCTCGCATATACCGATAATTCCTTTTGGAAAGCTTTGCTTGTTGAATCTATCTGTGGAGTCGCAAATTACCGCAACGCCGCTATCCAATTTTAAATCTATATTTTTATATTCGCTAACAACAGTAAAAACACCCTCCAAGGAGCATACCGTTTTATCCGATATATAATTCGCTCCAAAGAGGGTGAGAATATCTATAATTTCTTTTTCTGTGCGACTTTTTCTGTCTGCAAATAGGATAACCAATGCTTTCACCCAATGGTTATTCTTTACACAGAAGTTGAAAATATTTAATAATTATAGTATTTTTTCTTTGCAAAAATAAATATAAAGGTTACTGTAAATGCCATTAATTCTGCAATAACTATGGAAATCCAAATGCCGCCTATACCCAATATAAGCGGCAATAGCATAACTGCGGCGGTTTGGAACACCAAAGTTCTTAAAAAAGAAATTATGGCTGAAACAAGCCCATTATTTAATGCTGTAAAGAATGAAGAGCCGAATATAGCCATACCTGCAAAAAGAAAAGAAAATGCAAATATAGAAAATGCCTTTACAGTTAAATTGTGAAGCTCTTGGTCATAGCCTGTAAAGAGTGTGGAAAGCGGTTTTGCAAGCAGTATAGAAGCTAAGAGCATAGCAACAGAAAAAGTACCGATTATAACATAGCTTTTCTTTAAAATACTTTTAAGTTCAAAATGATTTTGCGCGCCGTAATGGTAACTTATAACGGGCGCAGTACCGATAGAATAACCAATAAATGCCGCTAAAAATACAAGCCGTAAAGCAGACATTGCTCTAACATTTCACCCTCAGCGCCTAACATAATAGCAATCGGCTTTAAAAAGATAAAGGCTAAAACAGAAATAGCAATCCCTAAAATCAGGGTTATGTACACAAATAGGGAAAACAGCTTTACCGCTTTTTCTTTATCGCCCTCACCGTAGGTTTTTGAAACAAGTGCGCTTCCACCCGTACCCAACATAAAACCGACAGTGCTTAAAACCATTTAAAATGGCATTATAAAGTTTACTGCGGCAAAGGGTGTTTTACCCACAAAATTGGAAACAAAAAAACTGTCTACCACACCGTAAATTGATGTGAATATCATCATAAAAATTGAGGGCAGGGTAAACCTTATAAGCTTTTTGTAGCCAAAATGGTCAGATAACTTAATACTCATTTTAAATTTTCAAACCATCCGTTAGCAAAGTCGACTACAGCGGGCGCTAAGTTTTTAATTTCCCAGCCTGTAGTATTTATTATAAGGTTATAGTTACTGCGCTCGCCCCATTTACTTCCCGATATAACGGCTCTTGTTCTAGCGCGGTTTTTATCTATTGTGCGAATTTTTTGTTTAATCTTTTTTGCATTAAGGTTCTCGCCTTTGTCGGCACGTTCTAAACAACGGTTTATTCGCGAGTCTATATCGGCACAAACAAATAAATTAAGCGGCTCACAGCTTCTTAATATAAAGTCTGCATTTCTGCCTACGATTACGCAATCCTTACCGCTTTTTGCAATACTTTCAAGTACGTTTGTCTGCTCCAAAAGAAGCTCGGTATGATTGTGCGGTGTATGCATTACAGCACTACCTGTAAAGGAATGGCGGTATGTAAGGGGAACTGTTTGCCAAGCGTGGTTTTCGAGCATTTTTTCTACATAATCGGGGTCAAGACCTTTTTTCTCGGCAATAGCGGTAATTATTTCGCGGTCATAATAATCAAAGCCTAATATATCGGCAAGGCGTTTTCCAAGCTCTCTGCCGCCGCTTCCAAACTCACGGCTGATTGTTATAATTTTCATTTATTTTCACCTTTCTAAACAATTTCACAGTCTTTTCTTAAAGAAGTACCTGTGTGTCGTTTGTACATTTTTGATAGATATCCGGCATCGCTAAAACCAACCCTTTCTGCAATTTCCTGCAGGGTGTAATTCTTTTGGTAAAGCCGTTTGGCTTCTCGGTAGCGAATTTCGTTGCGGTAATCAATCGGGGAAAGACCTGTGTATTCCAAAAATTTCTTTCTGAAATGGCTTTCACTTATTTTACATTGCTTGGCATAAGTGCTGACGCTCAGATTTTCGTTGTAATGCTCTGCAATAAAGCTTATTGCAGGCTCTATTATAGAATGATTTCCCATAAGTACTGTTTGTGAGCTTACGAGCGTGTGTATAAGCTTTAGTAGGGTAAGCTTTAAGGTAAAAGCAGATGTGGGGGAGTATTTATACAAGCTGTCAAGTTTTTCAAAATATTCTGCGGCTTTGGTTTGTCTGTCTCCCCAATCACAGTAAATATCGGGTTGTAGCATTATTTTTTCGCCGTTTTGGTCCTTAATATCAAAGCAAATACCAATACCGCCACAGGCAATGCCATCTAAATCAGAAGCAAAGGTTAAATACTTGGTGGTATCGGGTATAAAAAGCAGTGCACCTTTTTGTAGCTTGAGCACTCGGTCGGTAATTCTGTATTCCCGTTTGCCTGAGGTTATAAGGTGCAAAAGATTTTGATTTCTGCCTTTTAGCAAATAATCGGCAGTGTCACCGTTTTCAAAAAAGCTTTTTACCACTCTTATATTTGATATGTCAAAATCACTGTTAATAAGGGAGGTAAGGGTTTTATACTGCATATTTATCCCACCCGTTTTTATGCTGATTCTATTATAATGGTTATAGTAAGTCGAAATAGTGTGAATTCACACTATTTCGAAACCAAATCTATGATTTGGTCACAAAGTTTCTAAAAAAATTTGTCTATGACCATTGCAATGAATATAGGCAAAATTAAATTTGCAAAAATTTAATTTTGTTAAAGCCGATAAAATCGGCTTGTCGAAACACTTTAAAGCGTTTCGACATTCTATAATCATTATATAAAGAATTGTATACACAAGTCAAGACAAAATAATCGAATTGTACCGATTTTCAATCAAATACACCATTGAATATATAGGTTTAAAATAGTATATTTAATTTAAAATATGTGAGGTGTAGCTTATGAATAAACGTAATTGGAAAATTTATTATTCAGTCTTTGAAGGCCCTCAAAAAAGAGCAGTAGAGCTTATTTACCGCGAATTAGGTAAATACATTCTGCGCGACAATGGGGTTTATTCTTTTCACGCGTTAGCTTGCGAAAAGGATGGCTTTAATAATGACAGCAATGCAATAGTTTTAGGCACCTATAATGAAAATCCTGTTTTACAGAAATATTTAACCGCCGATGAAATAAAAACGAACGGATATGTGGTTAAGGTTATTGACAACCCCGAAAACAATGACTTTAAATTAGCTCTTTTATGCGGCTATTCGGATAGGGAAGTGCTTTATGCTGCGGTAGATTTTGTCGACGATTATTTAGCATCTGCCACCCCTATTTTTGATGCTTATATTCATCTTAAAAACGAGTTGTTTGAGCACCCCTTACCTGACTATTATATTTCTATAGCACCCGCATTTAAGACTAGGAGTATTTTTACTTGGGGTCACCCAATAAACGATTATAGAGAATATCTTGGCAATATGGCGCGACTCAAGCTTAATCAGTTAATAGTTTGGAACGATTATTTACCCCTTAATGCCGATGAAATAGTGGAGTGTGCACATAGCTACGGTATAGAGCTTTTATGGGGCTTTGCTTGGGGTTGGGGCTTTGATTGCATTAAAATTGATATCAGCAATTTGTCACAGCTTAAGGACGAAATTTCAAGAGAATATAATCTTAAATATAAAAATGTAAAAGGTGACGGTATTTATTTTCAATCCTTTACAGAAATATACAGTGATAATATCGGCGGTATTAGTATTGCCAAGGCTGTGACAGAGCTTGTTAATATGACAGCAGGTGAAATTCTATCCCAAAATCCAAATTTACATATTCAGTTTGGACTGCATGCTATGTCTGTAAGAAATAATCTTGTTGATATTGCGAATGTAGACCCGAGGATTGAAATTGTATGGGAGGATTGCGGCGGTTTTCCGTATAAGGCATTTCCTGATAAGTTTAATACCTTTAGTTCTCTTGAAGAGTATAGGTCCCAATACGGCTTTGCCGACAGCATTATAGATTTGCGCGAAAATGCTGACTTAGGTATTGTTTATAAATGTATGCTCACAATGGATTGGTCAAGAAACGGGGTAACGCATCAACCTGGGCATTATGTTATGGGTGAAATGAGCGAGTATACAAAGGATAGCGACGAAAGACTGCTTGACGATATCTGGCGTTTTTATTCTGCCGAATGGGTTGACGGCGGTGAATACGCTTACGAGCTGACTCGACACATAAAGGAAAAAACGAATGGAAACGTGAATATGTGTATGGCGGGGATGTTCTCGGGCGGAATATGGTTTCCAACGGCGCTTATAGCCGAAATGTATTGGAACTGTGAAGATGATTATAGCACCTTGCGCAAACGGGTATTAAACCGAAATTGGATTAAGTTTTAGGTGAAAGAATATGAACAAGCTTACAGAATACAAAAACGCATTTTCGGATGTATTGTTAAACAATTTCATTCCCTTTTGGGAAAACTTCTCACCCGATAAGGTTTACGGTGGATTTCTATGCGGATTTGACCGTGACGGTGAGCTCTTTTTTGAGGATAAGTCGGTGTGGCAACAGGGAAGAAGCCTTTGGATGTTTTCAAAGCTTTATAATGAATTCGGACAAAAGCCCGAATGGCTGACTATTGCAAAAAGCGGTTACGATTTTATAAATAAATACTGCTTTGACGAAAACGGTCATATGTATTTTAAGGTTACTCGGGACGGCAAGCCCCTTATAAACAGACGTTACTATTTTTCCGAAGCCTTTGCAATTATGGGCTATGTGGAATATTATTTTGCAACAGGTCTCAGCGAGGTAAAGCAGCGCGCAATAGAGCTATATAAGAAAATGTATTATTACTATACAACACCGGGTTGTTTTCCGCTAAAGGTAAACCCCGAAACCCGAAGCAATCAGGGTCACAGTATTGTAATGATAATGCTTAATGTTAGTCAGTATATGCGCCGTATTGATGATAATGCGATTTATGACAAGGTTATAAATAACAGTATAGAGCGAATATTCAAATATTTTGTTAAAGAGGACGAAAGGGCTTTATTTGAAACGGTAGGTCTCAAGGGAGAAAGGCTTAATTCACCTGAGGGCAGACTAATAAACCCAGGGCACAGTATGGAAACTGCTTGGTTTATAATGACCGAGGCAATCCATAAAAAAGACAAGGAATTAATGCGAAAGGCTATTAAAATTACCGAATGGTCATTAGAGCGCGGCTGGGACAGTGAAATGAACGGTATTTTCTATTTTATAGATGTCGAAAATAAGCCCGTACTCAGTCTTGAATGGGATATGAAGCTGTTGTGGTCTCACTGCGAAGCAATGATAGCCCTACTTTACAGCTATTGGTTTACAAAGGAAGAAAAATATCTTACCGATTTTGATAAAATATTTAATTATGTTTTCGGGCATTTTTCCGACGGCGAGCATCCCGAATGGTTTGGACATCTTCACCGAGACGGCACACCGATTTCCTATATAAAGGGTAGTGATTGGAAAGGGCCTTTTCATAATGTGAGAGCTTTTATGTTGATTTCTCAAATGCTTGATAGTATAATAAATAACAAAGAATTGGATTTTAACCGATGGGGGTAATAAAAATGATAAGTAAAATTAACGGTGTTAACTGCAAGGTAGTTGACGGCGAGTGGGATGTTTATTTTGATATGGCAATGACTATGCTTGAAGAAATAATCTATCATAATGAAAGAAACGAAAAGACTGTTATGATAGTGCCCGTAGGCCCTACAGCGCAGTATCCTATTTTGGCTGATATGGTAAACCGCCTTAATGTGTCGCTTAAGAATGTACATTTCTTTAATATGGATGAATATATGCTAAGCGACAAAGAGACTATTGACTACGGTGACCCGCTAAGCTTCCATTACAGAATGAATAACGAATTTTATAATCTTATAAGACCTGAGCTTGTTATGCCTGAAGAAAACAGACATTTTCCCGAGCCCGATAAGGAAGCCGAGTATGACCGAATGATTGAGGAATTAGGCGGCATTGACTTGTGTCTTGGCGGACTTGGAATTAACGGTCACGTCGCTTTTAACGAGGCTGCTGAGGATAACGATAAAATCACGGCAGATGAGTTTGCAGATTTGGGCACACGTGTACTGCCTATTTCAAGAGAAACTAAAACCATTAATGCCTACGGCTATCAGCGAGGTGACCTTCGCGGTATGCCTGAGTGGTGCATAACCATAGGCATGAAGCAGATTATAAATTCACGAAAGATTTATATTGCTCTTAACAGACCTTGGCAGAATGGTCCCTTTAAGCGCGCGCTAAAGGGTGAGCAAATTCCGCAACTGCCCGCAAGCCTTTTAAGAAGAAATAATAACCTTACATATTGTCTCACAAAAGAAATCGCTGAGGGTGTTATTGATTAATTATTTATATAAAAAAGAAATGGCAGGAAATCCTGCCATTTCTTTTTTAACAGATTATTATTTTGCTTTTCTTAAAAGAATAACGGATGCGGTAATAAGTCCGCAAACGGCAACAGCACCGATTACAATAATCAAAACGAAAGGTGTATTTGATTTGTTTTGATTATTGGTAGAATCAGAAGAATCGCTAATTATAGTGGTTGTACTTTCGGCTGATTCGGTATTAGAAATGTCGCTATTTGTTGAAGAATCAGTTCTGTTAGAAACGGTTTCTTCTGACGAGGCATCACTAATATTTGAACTTTTAACTGAACTATTGTCTTTATTTGTATTATCCTTTGAAGAAGCAGTTTCTTCTTTTGATGCTGAGCTTGAGGTGATAGAAGAAGTATTGCTTGAAGCTTCTTGATTTTTATTTTCGGAGCTTGTCTCTTTGTCGGAAGCGGTTTTCGTTCCGCCCACTAAGGCAAAGCTTCCGAGAGTGTCGGTTGAAAATGTAAGCTTTCCATTAGAGATAGAGGAGTTAAGTAGCTTTGCTGTTCCGTCATCTAATACTAAAACAACATTAAGATTTTTATAATTGTTTATAATAGCGGAATCAATCGGGAGTGTTATGTTGAGTGTGCCTGTAGAAGAGAAGGTAGTCTCAACGCTTTTTCCGTCTTCACCCGTTTCACGTGTTATAAGCTCTAAATCAAATATTGAAGCTAATTTTCTGCTTTTGATTTTATCCTTAAGGCTATTAACTCCGCGTATGATTACGTTTTTGTTTTTAGAGGTAATAGTAGAGGTTACATTCTGGGCTTTAAGGATAACATTTTCGCCAATGTTAGAGTTTCCAGTAATTTGGACAGTAGCATTAATTCCTTCAACCGATTTTCCTGAGAGCGAATTAACTAAATAGCTTATATCTTTATGACCGCAAACGGTGCAGGTTATAGTGCTTGTGCCTTTTGCAGTAGCGGTGGGATTCACAACAACAGGCTCTCCGTATGAGTGACCTAAAACACTGCAGCTTGTACGGACTTTGTTAAATGTTTGAACGTCTTTCACAAGCATCATATCGCCGATGTAAAGGGTGGAATCGGTCCAATCGGTGTTTTCAATTCTATGACCGCATTTATCACTATGACCTTCAGAGTGACAGAAGAATGACACGGTAACAAGCTCGGATAGAGGCTTACCCTCAGCCATATCGGCAACAGGCATTACAATCCAACCGTCAAAATCGCTTGTGAGTTCCACATATTTAAAGGATGGGTAAGGACCTTGGATTTTACGGGTTTTATTATCTATTAAAAAAGTACCCGCCATATTATCAATATATTGATCTCTGTTTTTTGGTCTAAGCATTACCGAAACAGACTTGGGCTTGGTATTTTCGCTTTCGACCTTTAATCTTGTTGCAATATAGGTGTAAGCTGATGTATCAATATAGTTGCCTAAAGGAACATTTTCTCCACTATCAAAGGCGGCTTTATCAAACTGAATTTGTACAGGCTGAATGGCGATAATATTACAACCCTCAATAATGCCATAAGCACTTACATCGTTATTGAATTCGGCTTCGTAAAAGTTTTCACCGTCTATGGTTTTGGTATATATGTAACCGCCTCTATCGCTGTAGTTGAAAACTGACGGGTCATACTGACTTTTACAGAAAATTTTAAAGCTGGTCCAACTAAGACCGTGAGCCTTCCAGTCACTGCTATAGTATATATAGTTATTCTCATCAGGGACATCCAAAAGGTAGTCGGCACTGTCACCTATTCCCGATGCCTTTGGTGTTACTGTTGCGGCGCTTGAATTAATTATTGTGAGTGTTAACAACAATACAATTACAAATAAAACAGATAAAATTTTGCGTTTGATAATTATCAGTCCCTTTTAATATTAGTCAATATATTATACATTTTTTCTTTAAAAAACTAAATACACAATAACTACAATTTGGGGTTGGCTATTTTGTACATATATAACAAACTGATTGGTGTAATTATAAAAAAATATAAAACATATTATATAATGATTACATAATATTTGAGGTGTGTTGTTTTGAAAAGATTGTTAAGCTTAATTTTAATAGTAATCTTAATTCTGACATTGAATTTTAATGCATTGGCGGGCGGTGTTACGGTATCAAGCGAATGTGATATATCGGATGTTGATGTGCCGCTCGAATCGGTAACTACCAATGCCGCAATAGGACAGACACTTGATATTAAGGCGAAATCTGTAATTTTAATGGAATGTAACACCGGGAAAATACTTTATGAAGCAAATGCCGATGAAAAGTTGGCACCGGCTTCCATTACAAAGATAATGTCTTTGTTGCTTATTATGGAGGCAATTGAGCGTAAAGATTTGAGTCTTGAAACAGTGGTTAGTGCCAGTGAGCATGCTTGCAGTATGGGCGGTTCACAGATTTGGCTGGAGCCGGGCGAGAGTATGACGGTTGACGAGCTATTAAAGGCTACGGTTATAGCCTCTGCTAACGATGCATGCGTGGCTTTAGGTGAGCAGATAGCAGGCAGCGAGGAGGGCTTTGTAGCATTAATGAATGAGCGCGCAAGAGAGCTTGGAATGAATAATACCACCTTTATTAACTGCACTGGTCTTGATGCTGACGGGCATCTTACTTCTGCGCACGATGTGGCGATAATGTCCTGTGAGCTAATAAAGCACGATCTTATAAAGGAATACTCAACTGTTTGGATGGATAGCCTTAGAGACGGCCAAAGCGAGCTTGTAAACACTAATAAGCTAGTCAGGTTTTATGAGGGCACAACAGGTCTCAAAACAGGTACTACAGGTATTGCTAAATACTGTCTTTCTGCTACTGCCGAAAGAAACGGCTTAGAGCTTTGCGCGGTTGTAATGGCAGGGGATACTAGTAATGATCGTTTCGGTGGTGCTAAAAAACTGCTTGATTACGGTTTTGCGAATTACAGCTTTTCGGTTTTAAAGGCAGAATTAAAGTATACCGAAAAGGATATTAAGGGCGGAGTGAAAAAAACGGTTGGTATAGCGGCTAATGATAGTGTAAACGCTCTGCTTGCAAAAAATGAAAAGGCAGAAATAACACGCACTACCGAATGGAACAAAAAAATTGAAGCGCCCATTAAAAAAGGTGATGTTTTGGGCTATGTTAATGTCTTTTCGGGTGAAAATCAAATAGGCAGAATACCAATAACCGCCACTGAGGATGTTAAAAAACTGTCGATTTTAGTGGCAATGACTCAGATTTTTGCTAAAATTTTTAAATTATAAAAACTTTTAGTGAATATATTGTATTTAGTCTTGAAAAATTTTGGAATATATTGTACAATAGGAACAGAAGCAACATGGAGGTAAAAAAATGGCAATTAGTTTTAATTCCCAGTATGCCGCAGACTTTATCCGTGAGAATGACCTTATAGGTCTTGAAACACAGGTAACTGCAGCACACGAAACCGTGAATAACAAAAGCGGTCTTGGTAATGATTTTTTAGGTTGGGTTAGTCTTCCTACCGATTACGATAAGGAAGAGTTCTCAAGAATAAAAAAGGCTGCCGAAAAAATCCGCAAGGATACTGACGTTCTTTTAGTAATAGGTATCGGCGGTTCTTATTTAGGAGCCCGCGCCGCTATTGAGTTCCTTAAAGGTCCATATTACAATTCTTTAAGAAACGGTGCTCCCGAAATTTATTTCACAGGTAACAGCATAAGCGGTTCTGACCTTGCAGACGTTATTGCTCTTTGCGAGGGTAAGCGTGTATCTGTTAACATTATTTCAAAGTCGGGTACTACTACCGAGCCCGCAGTGGCTTTCAGAGTATTCCGTAAATACCTGGAAGAAAAGTATGGCGAAAAGGAAGCCGCAGAGCGTATTTACTGTACAACCGATAAGGCGAGAGGTACTCTCAAGGCTTTAGCTGACGAAAAGGGCTATGAGTGCTTTGTAGTGCCGGATGATGTAGGCGGCAGATTCTCTGTTCTTACAGCGGTTGGTCTTTTGCCGATAGCAGCCGCAGGTGCTGATATTGATAAGCTAATGCAGGGTGCTGCAGTAGCATCGAAAAAGTATAACGAAGCTGATATGTACAAAAATGACTGCTACCGTTATGCCGCACTTCGTAATGCTTTCTACCGCAAGGGCAAAGCTATTGAGCTTTTGGTTTCCTAAGAGCCTCGCTTTACTATGATGGCTGAATGGTTTAAACAACTTTTCGGCGAGAGT
>CAZNTP010000048.1:0-11683 GCA_964575985.1 uncultured Ruminococcus sp.
TCCGTTAAGTATACCCGAAATTTCGGTAATTTCATTAGCGGCTAAGCACTGAACGATAGGGCGAAGCACGGGAATACCGCCTCCCACACTTGCCTCGAAAAGAAAATTAACATTTTTTTCAATAGCAATTTTTATTAGCTCAGCACCCTTAGCGGCAACCAATTCTTTATTAGATGTAACAACGCTTTTGCCTGCTAACAGGCAGCTTTTTACGAAATCATAGGCAGGGTTTACACCGCCCATTACTTCGGCTACAACCTTAACACTGTCATCGTTCAGGATATCTTTAAAATCCTTTGTGAACTTATCGCTGTAGGGAAGTCCGTCAAAATCGCGCAGGTCAAGAATATATTTAACATTTACATCGGTTTTTACTCGTTCGGATATACGCTTGTTGTGGTTTATAAGGATTTCTGCAGTACCTGAGCCCACAACACCGTGCCCCATAATAGCAACGTTAACCATTTTTACCTCCGAGGGAATATTTGTTTATAAAAGTTTTATATTAATATATAAAACGCATTTTAATCCCATCTATTATATTACATTTTGAAACTAAAATCAACATAAAAAGGACAAGAATTTCATATTTTTGGATATTTACCGAAATTTTAACGTTGGGGGCAGAAAAAATTGGAACAGCAGTCTAAAATAAGCTTTCTCTTAAATGTGGCATTTACCCTTACAGTCGGATTTATAATTTATATTTGCGCCAAATTTTTGCTTGGATATTTGCTTCCCTTTGTTTTAGCTTCGGTAATAGCTTGGGTTGTTCAAAAGCCTGCAAGAAAAATTGCCGATAAAGTGAAGCTCAAGAGTGGTATTTGCGCCGCTGTTTTATCCCTTATAATTTTCTGCCTTGCGGCATCAGGAATTTTTTATATTTTTTACAAATTGGCTTCAGGCTTAGGCGAATTATTAAATGAACTGCCGCAGATAGTGGATAGCATTTCCCAAGGTTTAGATGATTTAAGGGTGCGGTTTAGCAATAACTTTTATCAACTTTCACCTCAAATATCCAATGCTTTTATTGGATTTGGTGAGAATATATTAGAAAGCTTTGGTACAAGGCTTACGGGTTATTTTTCTTCACTTGCGACTACAATTGCAAAGAAAACACCGTCATTTATGATAAGCCTTATTGTAACTTTGGTTGCAACCTGCTATATAGCAAAGGATTTTGATAAGCTAGTAAAATTTTTGAGTGAGCTTTGCGGCCGTAAGGTTTTTGGTAAAATTATTGAGATTAAAGAAATATTTACATCAAGCATTTTGAAAATAATAAAAGGCTATGCAGTTTTGACCTTAATTACCTTTTTTGAACTCTTGTTAGGGCTATTTTTCTTAAAGTCAGACCACCCTTTGATTTTAGCTTTTTTAATCTCTATAGTAGATTTATTACCCGTTTTTGGTACGGGAACAGTCTTAATTCCATGGGGACTAATAAAGATATTCTTAGGTGACGCAGGCGGTTTTTTCATATTGATTTTATACATTGTTATAACCATAGTCCGCAATTTTGCAGAGCCTAAAATCATAGGCAGACAAATTGGAATAAACCCTTTATTCACTCTAATTGTTATGTTTGCGGGACTTAGGCTTATAGGCTTTTGGGGAATTATTATTTTTCCACTTGTATTTATTGTTATCTTTAAATATTATAAGCAACAGCTTGAAATCGAAAAAGACGAAAATTAGCTTGTCACAATATGAGCGTTTGCATAGTATGTATTGTAGGAAATTAGCCAAAGCATTTATACTTGAACCAGCCTTAAATGGCGGTTTTTAGGCGGCTTTTGGCTCATTCGCACGCATAGGCGTTAGCCTTATGCGTTTGTCTTCGCCAAAATCCATACAAAAACCGCACCTTTAAGGTCGCAGAATTTTGTAAATAAAGGATTTTTTGATGTACGAGGCAAAAACGCAGTAAATCCTAACGGATTTGCGAGTATTTTAACAAAGCCACAGCAGAAAATACTTGTTTCAAAATCTGATTCAAGTATAAATGTTTTGGCTAAAGTGGAGTGACATGTAATGAAAGGGTATTCAATTACGACAGGAACCGTAACTTATGCCCTTAAAGGTAGGGATTTGTTGCGAAAAAAAGGATTTAAAGCAAACGTAGAAAAAATTACTTCTGGTGAAAATAATTTAGGCTGTGGCTACTCAATAACGGTTTACGGCGATATTAAAACTGCCGAGCAGATATTGAGAAACGGCGGTGTGAAGATATTAAAAATCAGTGAAAAATAGATATGAATTATAAGGGGTGACCGTGGTTTGAATCTACGGTTTAACCCCTTTTTTAGAGGGGTAAGAAAATGATTTATTTTGATAATGCCGCAACAACGGCAAAAAAACCGCAGGAGGTAGTAAATGCGGTTTTAAATTCTTTTAAGAATTATAGCGCTAATCCGGGCAGAAGCGGTTATAAAATTTCTGCAAGAACCTCGGATGAGGTTTTTAAAGTGCGCCAAAAGGTTGCAGATTTTTTTAATTCTGAGGGTCCTGAAAACGTGGTGTTTACTTTAAACTGCACACAAAGCATTAATACTGTTCTAAAGGGAATTCTTAAAAAAGGTGACCACATAGTAGTTTCCTCTTTAGAACATAATGCGGTTATGCGGCCGCTTAAAAAAATCGGCATAGCATACAGTGTGGCAGAGGTATCGCTAACCGATGATGAAATAACCCTTAAAAATTTTGAAAACGCAATAAGACCTAATACAAAGATGGTTTTTTGCACAGGTGCCTCTAACCTTTGCGGTAAGCTTTTGCCGATAGAAAAAATCGGTGAGCTTTGCAGACTAAAAAGGGTATTATTCGGTGTTGATGCCGCACAGTCGGCAGGTGTGATACCGATAGATATGCAAAAAATGAATATAGACTTTTTATGTGTTGCAGCTCATAAGGGACTATATGCGCCGATGGGACTAGGCCTTTTAATATGCCGCAAAAACATTCCCGAAACGTTGATTGAGGGCGGAACGGGAACAAATTCGCTTGATTTGACACAGCCTAATGAAATGCCTGAAAGGTTTGAAAGCGGTACAGTAAATGTACCTGCAATAATAGGGCTTGGTGCAGGGCTTGATTTTATAAAAAAGAATGGCGAAGAAATGCTTTATGCTAAGGAAATGAGGCTAATCCAGTATATTTATAAATCGCTTCTGAAAAATCCAAATATAATTCTTTATACACCTTTGCCTATGATATGGCAATATGCACCTGTTTTGCCCTTTAATTTCAAGGGTGTGAAAAGCACAGAAACCGCAAGACTTCTTGATGAGAAGAATATTGCGGTAAGAGCAGGTTTCCATTGCGCACCGTTAGCCCATAAGGTACTCGGAACACTTGAAAACGGTGCGGTCAGGGTATCACTTTCAGCATTTAATACTATGGCTGAGGCAGAGGCTTTTGTAAAAACGGTAAATGATGAAAATTTCTATAAAAAACTTAAAAAAAATATTGAATGAGCGGCTTTTGTATGTTAAAATAAGAATGAAAAAATATATGTTTAAAAAGGATGTTTGACTGTGGGTGACATTTTAAATACGTTGTATACCATATGGAATCAAGTAAACTACGCGGTTTCCAATATTGGTTTCTTCGATATTATTGATATAGCGATTTTAAGCTATATTATATATAAAGCTATTGGCTTTTTAAGAGAAACAAGGGCAGGACAGCTTGTTAAAGGCTCCTTTATTCTTTTGGTGATTTATTTTATTTCAAGATGGTGTGACCTTTTAACTGTAGAATGGTTGCTTTCCAATGTATTTGAGTCGGCAATCATTGCTGTAGCCGTAATCTTTCAGCCGGAGCTTCGCCGCATACTTGAAAAGGTGGGTAGAACAAACTTCGGTAGAGGTCAGATATTTGACAGTGATGAGGATATACTATCCGTTTGTATTGACAATGTCAGTAAGGCTGCCGCTACTATGCAGGAAAAGAAGATTGGTGCGCTCATAGTTTTTGAAAATCGCACACAGCTTGGCGAAATTATTTCCACAGGAACTATTATCAATGCAGAGTCCTCTGTTTCTATGATAAACAACGTATTTTTTCCAAAATCACCCTTACATGACGGCGCTATGATAATCCGTGACGGCAGATTATATGCCGCAGGATGTATACTGCCACTCACACAACGTGAAGATATAAGTCTGCAGCTTGGTACCCGTCATAGAGCGGCAATCGGTATGACCGAAAATTCCGATGCGGTAGTCCTTGTAGTATCTGAGGAAACGGGTACAATTTCTATCGCGGTGGACGGTCAAATCACAAGGGACTATAATGCGGTTTCGGCCGGAGCAGAGCTTAAAAGATTGCTCATTGAATCTAAGGAAAATGACAAAAAGAATTTTGTATCATCTGCGATAGAAAAAGTAAAATCAATAAAGAAAAATAACGGAAAGGAGTCAGAGGATAAATGAATTTCTTAAAAGAGTTTTCAATAAAGAAGTTGTTTTTCCAAAAACGTTTTGCCGTTGTTTTTTCCGTTATTGTAGCTTTTCTGATTTGGATAGTTATTACTGTTCAGCAAAAGCCGGTTATTCAGCGAACATTTACCGACCTGTCGGTTAGTATTAATCTTGAAAATACTTTTGTTGCTGAAAACGATATGAACATTATCGGTGATATTTCTGCTCAAAAATTCACTGTGGTTGTTACAGGACCTACAAGCGTGGTTAGTAGCCTTACTGCAGAACAGATAGGAATTTATGCATCGGCTGGTGAGGTTGATTCCCCAGGCACCTACAGTCTTAAGGTTTCGCCGACAAGTAGTACTGTAGCCGCCGAATACGATATAACGAGCATTTCTCCGCCCACAATTGATGTTAGCTTTGACTATGTTGACACTGAAGAATTTACAATCACCCCTCTTGCTGAGGGTGTTACTGCTGCAAGCGGTCTTATTGCAGAAAGCGGTGTTGTAGGCGGAACGGAAAGTGATACCGTAACAATTAGCGGACCACGTTCGGTTGTGAGTCAGATAAAAACAGTTTCGGCTGTGGCTAAGGTTAACAAAACGCTTAACGAAACCGAGACCTTTGATGCAGAGTTGGTTTTGCTTGATGCTAATGGCAATTCACTAAGCAAGGATCATATAACAATGAGCACAACTAATGTTAAGGTTACTGTTCCGATTTCAAAGAAAAAGACAGTGCCTGTCTTAGTAAGCTATACCAATGCTCCGTCCGGATTCGATGAAAGTTCACTTTCAGTATCCTATAACTATGCTAACGTTGTGATTATAGGTACACCCGATACGGTAGATAAAATATCGCAGGTTGTTCTTTCTCCGATAGATCTTTCTACATTATCAATGGGTAAAAAGAGCTTTGACCTTTCATTAAAGCTTCCTGAGGGTGTAAGACTGCTCGATTCTATTGAGTATATTACTGCAACGGTAAACGCTTCAAACTATACAGAAAAAACACTTGATATTAATTCTGTAAAATACACAGGTCTTTCATCGGGACTTTCAACAGGAAGTCTTTCTGCAATTAAAAATGTTAAGATTTGCGGACCTGATTCGGTTTTGAAAAGTATTACAAGTAATGATATTTCAGCCGAGGTTGAGCTTATTGATAAAAAAGCCGGTCAACATACCGTTGCGGTTAAATTCAAGCTTGGTAAATATAAAAATGTTTGGGTAGTGGGTCAATACACAACAACGGTTACCATAAAATAAATAATTCTAATCAATCACTTTGGTAAAAACTGAGGCGGAAATGCATAGCTTTAAAAGCTATGCATAATATCCGCCTTATATATTATTTTAAACATTTCTCCTTTTTAGAATATATTGTAAAAGGGAGGTATGTTTATGGGCGAACTGATATTTTTTATTATTTTCACTATTCCGGCAATTTACGGTGTTGCAGAGCTTATACATCTTATAAGGTCTCATTTTATTGCACCAAAGACTTTAGCGCCTAAATATTTAATTATTTGTTTAGGGGAAAATTCTCCATACGAACAGCTGGCAATAATAGCAGAAGAGCTTTTTTGGCAGGGCAAAAAATATGCTCAGAATATAATTGCTGTTGATTGCGGTATAAGTAGGGATGAGTATCTTAATTGTCGGGAATTTTGTGATAAAAATAATTTTATATTTTGCAATTCAAAGGAACTGTTGGGATATCTTGACGTGCTAACGGGTAATTTTTAAAGGAGGACGGATTTTTATGGATAATTCTATGTTACAGAATGAAACTGTCAGTATTACAGGCACCGTGCAGAGAATTACCTATAAAAACGACTCAAACGGTTACACTGTAGCAGAGGTCAGGGTAGATAAAGAAGATATAACTGTTGTGGGACTATTGCCATTTTTGTGTGAAGGCGATTTGGCAGAGTTTTTCGGTAAGTTTATTGTTCATTCTACATACGGACAACAGTTTTCGGCTACCGCCTTTGAAAGAAAAATACCGCAAAATGCCGCCGCTATTTTAAGATATCTGTCAGCAGGGGCAATCAAGGGAATAGGACCTGCAACTGCCGCTAAAATAGTAGAAAAATTCGGGGAAGATACCCTTGATATTATTCAGAACAGACCAGAAGAGCTAACAACTATAAAGGGCATTTCTATGTCTAAGGCCGAGGCGGTTTCGGCAGAGTATAAGAAACAGTTTGGCGTAAGAGATATTATGCTTATGCTTTCAAAATATAAGGTAACACCTGATAGGTGTCTTACAATATATAAAAGATTTGGTGAAAACAGCACCGAAATTATAAAGGCTAATCCGTATACTCTGTGTGAAGAGGGGCTTGATTTTCGTTTCGAAACTGCAGAGGATATTGCGGCAGATTTAAAATTTGCTAAAGATAGTGAGCAACGCGTAGCCGCAGGAATTGAATATGTACTCAGAAAAAATCTCAGTAACGGGCATACCTGCCTACCCAGAGATAAATTTATAACGGTTTGTTGCAAGCTGCTTGAGTGTAAAGAAAGTACGGTTGAAATCTGTTGTGACCGCCTTATTGAATGTATGAGGATTTCATCAGATGTTATAAACGGTACAGAATTTGTGTCTATACCGGCATACCGCTTTGCTGAACAGCATATAGCCGCAAGGCTTTGTTCTGTAAAAGATTTTATAAATAGTTCTGTAACTGTGGACAAGCTTGAAATAGAGAATGTTGAAAACCGCTTAGGAATTAAATTTGAAGAGCTTCAAAAAAAGGCTATTTTTGAAGCATTTCAGAGTGGCATCCTGATATTAACTGGAGGTCCCGGAACAGGAAAGACCACAACACTTAATGCTATTATTAAGCTTTTTGAAAGCCGCGACCTTGATATTGAGCTTGCCGCACCAACAGGCAGAGCGGCTAAGCGTATGACCGAGCTTACAGGCAGAGAGGCTAAGACCATTCACCGTCTTTTAGAGGTTGAGTGGGGCGAAGGGGAAAAACGGCAGTTCGCAAGGAACGAAAAAAATCCGCTTCCTTGCGATGTTATGATTATAGATGAGGCCTCTATGATAGATGTCCTGCTTTTTAATGATTTGCTAAAGGCGTTAAGACTTTCCTGCAGAATAATACTTGTAGGCGACTCTGACCAATTGCCAAGCATTGCCGCAGGCAATGTTTTAGGGGATATATTAGCTTCGGATGCTTTCCCGTCTATTAGGCTTAAAAAGGTATTCAGGCAAGCTAGAGAGAGTATGATAATTGCAAATGCCCACGCAATTATAGACGGTGAGCCTGCCGATTTTACAAATAAGGATTCGGATTGCTTTTTCCTTAGCCGTAACGATAAATATTCTGCGGTTCAAACTGTGGTAGAGCTTGTAACCTCACGTTTGCCTGATGCTTACGGTATTAACCCGCTTGACAGCGTGCAGATTTTATGCCCGTCAAGAATGTTAGACACTGGAACAGTAAATCTCAATAATATTCTGCAGGACAGACTTAACCCATATAAAAAAGGCGAGCCTCAGTTAAGCTTTAAAGGCATTTATATGCGCAAGGGCGATAAGGTAATGCAGGTTAAAAATAATTATGATTTGCAGTATATTAAGGATAACGGCGAGTATGGCACAGGTGTTTTTAACGGTGATGTAGGCTTTATTACCGATATTGATATGCGAGCCGGCATTGTTAAGGTCAGATTTGATGATAGGGTAGCAACCTATTTTAGTGAGGATTTAGGTCAGCTTGAATTAGCATACGCTGTGACTGTGCATAAATCTCAGGGCAGTGAGTATGATTATGTAATTTTACCGCTTTTTGATGTGCCTAGTAAGCTCAAATACAGAAATCTGCTTTATACTGCAGTAACGCGTGCTAAAAAAATGTTGATTTGTGTTGGAGAATTTAGTGTGTGGGATGAAATGGCGGCAAATGACCGCAAAACTTTAAGGTACACTATGCTTAAGTATTTTATAAAGGGCGGTAGGGGATAATTGTTTAAGGAATTATTATCGGCTCTTTTTCCAAACACCTGTATCGGATGCGATGCTGTAATTGATGAGGATGAATTTCTTTGTGATTACTGTTTCGAGGTAATCGAAAGGTGCGAACTTAATAAATATTGTCTTAAATGCGGAAATCCTAAAAAGCAGTGCAAATGCCAAGCCCAAGTTTTCTATTATGACGGCTGTATTGCACCCTTTAAAAATAACGGTATTGCTCAAAAGCTAATGTATGCCTTTAAATTTCATCATAGAGAAGGTATTGCAGAATATTTATCCGAGCAAATGGCGCTTACGGTTAAGCAAAGCTTCTATGATACCAAATTTGATGCAGTTTGTTGTTTGCCGATTGAAAGGCTGAGAGGTATGAAGCGCGGGTATAATCAAACCCGTATTCTTGCAGAAAAAATAGCGGCTATTTTGGATTTGCCTTTTTATGATAATGTTTTAGCTTTACGAAAAAGAAAAAAGCCTCAACATAAAATGCCAATTAAAGATAGATTTAAAAACATTAAGGATGTTTACTATGTAAAAACACCCCTTAAAAATAAAACAGTATTACTTGTTGATGATATTAAGACTACAGGCGCAACACTTAGCGAATGTGCAAAGCAGTTGTTAGCCGCGGGCAGTAACAGAGTTTACTGCATTACCGGACTCATTACTGAAAGGAAGGATAAGAAGAATGGCAACTGATATCGGAATAGATTTAGGTACCTCTAAAACGGTTATTTTTTCAAGCTCAAAGGTAGTTTTTGAACAACCGAACATAGTTACGGTTGACAATGAAACCTGGGATCCGCTTTATTTTGGCGATAAGGCAAAGCAGACAATGGGCAGAACACCCGACAGTCTTGCTTGTATAAGCCCTATAGAGCGTGGGGTTATTGCCGATTACGATATTGCTGAAATGATGCTAAAAAAATATATGCAGGAGGCTTTTGGTAACCGAATTATGCGTCCTCGCATTATGGCAACTCTGCCTGCAGGCCTTACAGAGCTCCAGCACCATTCGCTTGCTAATGCTGTTGAATCGGCAGGGGGCAGAAATATATCAGTAATAGAGAGCCCGTTGGCAATCGCTTTCGGCTTAGGACTTGATTTTTCAACGCCGCGAGGCTCACTTATCGTTGATATTGGAGCTGGCACTACCGATATTGCGGTAATCTCCTTAGGAGGAATTGCCGCCTGTGATTCCTTTAAAACCGCATCTCTTGATTTTGATGCGCAGATTATAAGGTATGTGAGAAAGGAATACAATATCGAAATAGGACCGCTCACAGCCGAAGCTATTAAAATTAAAATAGGCACTGCAGTAAAGCGCGACATTGAAATCGCAATGGTTGCAAAGGGTAGAAACGTGTTTACAGGTCTGCCCGAAAGCTTTGAAATTTCAAGCAGTGAGGTATATGAGGCTATATTGGAAACCGTTAATATGATATGTAATGCTATTCGTTTGGTTTTGCAGAACACAAATCCCGATTTAGTGGCAGATATTACTGCTGACGGTATGTACCTTACAGGCGGCGGTTCCTGTCTTTACGGACTTGACCGGAAATTATCGGAATATTTAGGACTTAAAGTTCACACACTCGAAGACCCTGCCTACAGCGTTGTTAAGGGCGCCGCAGTGGCCCTAAAAAAGCCCGAATTGCTTAAAAATGTTGACTATCAGATGCGTTCTATAAAAGAGTTAATATTAGAATAGCAGTATTTTTTCTAAAAAGGTGTTGTATATAATGGAAATTAAAGAGCCTTTAGGGAACGCTTTTAGCGGTAACCCTGAAAGAATAGCAAGCTTTACCGTAGACCACGATTTAATAGTTCCTGGCATTTATATTTCCCGTATTGACGGGGATATTGTAACCTATGATTTAAGAACCCGAACCCCTAACAGTGACGATTATTTGGACGACTGCACAATGCATTCTGTTGAGCATATGTTGGCTACATATCTTAGAAATTCTAAGGTTAAAGACAGTATTATTTATTTTGGACCTATGGGTTGCAGAACAGGTTTTTATCTGTTAGTGAGGGATTTAGAGCCTGAAACGGTTTTAATAGAACTTAAAACCGCTTTGCAGAAAACAATTGACCACGAGGGCGAAATTTTCGGCGGTACACGTAAAGAATGCGGTAATTACAAATGTCTTGATTTAGCCTCTGCAAAGACAGAGTGTAAACGCTATCTTGAAATTTTAAACAATAAAACAAACGATTTTAAATATTATTAAGGTGATTATTTTGAGCAGGAATTTTAAAGGAAATGCATTGCTTGTTTTGGCAGCGCTTTTATGGGGTGTTTCGTTTGTAATGCAGGATAAAGCGGGTGCGGTGTTATCACCCTTTGCGATTAACGGTATACGTTCGGTAATTGGCTCTGCCTTTTTAATACCGATTATTTTGGTTTTTTCAAAAAAGAACAACAAACCCGTCTTCGAAACTAGTAGGTTAGCCCAAAAAGATTTAATAGTAGCAGGTGTTCTGTGCGGAGTATTTCTTTGTATTGCTACTAATTTTCAACAGTTTGGTATTATACTTTATCCAAAGGAGGCGGCGGCTTCGGGAAGGTCAGGCTTTATAACTGCGCTTTATGTAGTTTTGGTGCCGCTTTTTGGCGTTTTTATGAAAAAAAGAGTAAGCTTTACTGTTTGGATTGGTGTTCTGTTAGCAGTTATAGGAATGTGCCTTTTGTGCCTCAGCAACGGTATTGGTAGCGTTTATTTGGGCGATTTAATTGTTCTTTGCTGTGCACTTGCCTTTACTATGCAGATTATTTGTATAGATAAATTTGCCGACCGTGTGGACGGTATTAAGCTTTCTTGTTTACAGTTTTTTGTTTGCGGTCTGCTTTCTTTGATACTTATGGTTATTTTTGAAGAGCCTACCTTGTTACAGGTAAAAGAATCGTTACCGTACATATTATACCTCGGTATTGTATCCTGTGGAATTGCATATACCCTGCAGATAATCGGTCAGCAGTATTCCAAAAACCCGACTGTAGCATCTATTCTTATGAGTCTAGAATCGGTTTTTGCGGCTATAAGCGGCGCCGTTCTTTTAAGCGAACGTTTCACACTCAGAGAAACCTTTGGTTGCATAATAATGTTTGCGGCTATAGTTTTTGCGCAACTACCGACACCTGCAAAAAAGAATATAGAATAAATGTAAAGGGGCTACCTCACTTTTTTAGTGAGGTAGCCCCTTCAGTCTGTCGAATAACCCCAAATCTCAAGCGAGGTTTGGGGTTATAAATTTTA
>CAZNTP010000049.1:0-11574 GCA_964575985.1 uncultured Ruminococcus sp.
TGGAAGATGGGACTCGAACCCACGGTCTCCAGTGCCACAAACTGGCGCTTTAACCGACTAAGCTACATCCACCATAGCGCAAAAACCATTATACCATAAATATAAATTTTGTCAAGAAAAAATTCACATCAAAGTAAAAAATCTTCGGGACGGTAATTATCACTGATTTTGGTCTTTTGCGGCTCGCGTTTAAGCGGGTCGTATTTGTATTTTCTGCAACTGTCCTTAGCATCGGTAACACCGCGCTTAATACAAATAACCTCGTTTGAAAACTCGGATTTAGTACCATAAACGCAGTATTCACAGTAAGAGGGCAGTTTTTTATTAAAATGCTTATTCGACATTTTTCATCACCAAAAATAGTATAACATATTTTATATAATATCTTCAAGTATTTTGCCGTTATATTTTTTCGAAGTCACCGAAATTGCAAAAATTATACCCATAGCAAGCATTGATACTGTAAGCGCAGGGGTAGAATAAAGCGCTTGGAAAGAAAAATTATTACCCGAAGAAAAGGTGGGAAGAGAAATGCCGAAGATATTAAGACCAAGTTTAGTAAAAACGGCACTTAAAATTCCGTGAAGCAGACGGAACAGGAAAAATAAAAAAAAGTTAATTTTAATGCCCTTTGCCGCAGAGATTACCTGACACCACACGCAAAAACCGCCGAGCCCCAAAAGAAAGGAAATTAGTATTATATTATTTGTATATGTGACAGCATTTGTAACCTCGGTCAAAAGAAGCAGGGATTTTAATAAGGGAAGCTTTATTGAAAATGCTTTTATATAAGCGTTAATCGCCGAAAACAGAATAACAAAGGCGCAAATACCTAAAACAGATGCCGCCGCTTCCGAAGCAGAGATAACGAAATTATCTGCAACAGATATATGTATAGGAGAGTTTTTTTCTGAAATTTTATCCTCTGTTTTAAAAAAGCGGCTTATAAAACAGAGAAAAAGTGAAGCTGTAATATGGCTTGCAAGCAACAAGTAGCCTACTTCTTTACTCCCCATAATTCCGCCCCCAACAGCACCTATTATAAAGGCAGGGCCTGCGTTGATGCAGTAATTAAGCATCATTCTGCCCTGTTTTTCGGTGATTTCGCCATTATCGGCACATTCCTTTATAAGTCTGGCGCCTACCGGATAACCGCCTATCATTGACAAAATCAGAAGTGAAAATTTATCCGCTGTAATACCGAAAATGGCTTTGGTTATTGGGGTTAATGGCTTTAACTTTTGTAGCACACCCGATTTCATTATAAAAAGCACGCACATTGTAAATGGAAATAACGACGGTATTATAATTCTGCCGCACATAAGAATTCCGCTTATAGCGCCAGCCTTACAAATATCGGGATTTATAATTATTAAAACAGTAAAAGTAATAATTCCGCTCAAAGCGGCAAACAGATTAAGCCTTTTTACAAAAAACATTTCTATCACCAATTCTAGTATATGCTTTTATGCATTAGAGTAGTTATTTTTTCATAGTATAAATAAGGGGTGTCGTAATGGCGAAAAAGCTGAAAATTGAAAAATCGCACCGCTTGGAAAGGTGGAATATTACGGGAAAAGAGCAGGCGCTTGATACGACTATTCTTTCGGGCCCTCATACCGAGATATTCGGCAATTCACGCATAAATATTGACGGGTGTCTGGGTGTGGCGGAATATAGAGATACATATATTAAGCTGCGTCTTCAAAAAGGCACGCTTATTCTTTGCGGAAGCGGCTTTGATATTGTTTTTTTTGAGAATAAAGTAATTACGGTGAAGGGTAAAATTTCTTCATTGGAATTTTGTATGTAGGTGATATGGTGCTTCGGCTTTATAGATTTTTAAGGGGTTATTTAAAAATAGAGGTTAAGGGTGAATTTTCCGAAAAGGTGCTAAATATTTGCGCCGCCAACAGAATTACGCTTTGGAATTCAAGAATTATAAAAAACGGAATTGAAACCTGTATTTATATTAAGGACTTTTGGAATTTTCGCACCGTAATGCGCGGAAGTGCGCTTCGGGTACATATAATCGAGAAAAAGGGCGTTCCGATAAAGCTTTATAAAAACCGAAAGCGCAAGGGGCTATATGTCGGGGCGATTTTACTTTTTGTATTTTTAAAGGTGATGTCGGGCTTTGTATGGGTAATAGATGTGGAGGGCAACCAAAACACGAAATCGGCTGATATTATCGCTGCCTGTGAGGAAATAGGGATAACCGAGGGTATAAGGACAGACAATATCAACCCAAAGCTTCAGCGCGAGGAATTATTGTTAAAGCTTGATACACTCGCTTGGGCGGCGCTCAATGTTGAGGGCTCCAGGCTTACTGTTAATGTGACCGAAATAAGAAAGGGGGAGGACACTAAAAATCTGCCTACGAATTTAAAGGCAAAGGCGGACGGCATTGTAAAAAAAATTAATGTGACGGCAGGCTATTGCTTGGTAAAGCCGGGGGATACGGTTAAAAAGGGCGATATTCTGGTTTCGGGTGTGCTTGAAGCCTCAGACGGCACACGATTTGTGAAATCTGCAGGCATTATCACAGCGGAGACCACGCGAAGTATCACATTAGAGCGGGAATATAAATATATTAAGGAATATGAGGTGGGAACGGTTAACAATAGATCTGTTCTTGAGATTTTTGCATTAAGATTACCCCTTTTTTTAGGCAATGAAACCCAAAAATACAATTCTAAAACGAGTTTAAAACAGCTGGGTTTGTTTAGCAAAAGTTTGCCGATAAAAATATACACTAAAGAATACCGCATAAAAAGGGAAGAAAATATAACGCTTACTAAAGAAGAAATAACATCAATGCTTGAAACAGATTTAAAAAACGAGCTTAAAGATATGGGTGTAAATGAATACAAGGTTTTATCCCGTGAGCCTACTAATACGCAGAATGGGCTTAAAATAAGCTTTCTTGTGAGTGCGGTAGAGGATATTGCAATGGAAGAAAAAATGATTGTATCAAACGCCTACACCCCATAGGGCAGTATTTGTTTCTCGAACAAAATTCCCCGTATTATTGCCAAAAGCCTCGAAAGGCTGGCGCGTATTGGAGGTTTTTAACGCATTATTGTGCCTAAATTTCACATTTTTAAGGAAATACTGCCCTATGGGGCGTGGGCGAATAATAACTGACTTTTTGTTGCAACATATTGTCAAAAAGACGAAACATCCGTCCTCTAATTGTGACATTATCCAAAAAAAGCAATCTTGCTTGACTTTTGTGAAAAATTAAGGTATTATAATTTTAATAATTGTCAAGTAATACTGTTTTGGAGTCCGAATGAGGAATACTTTTGTCGAAAATCACAAAATTATGTCAGATAGCGATATAATTTCCCGAATAAACAGTGGAGATTACGAATTGTTGCAGGTTATTATAGAACGGTATTATCCTGTGATACTTAGTTGCGTTCGTAAATACTGTCCTGAAGCGCAGAGGGAGGATGCCGTACAGGAGGCAACCTTAGCGCTTTATTCAGCGGTAAAGAGCTTTGATGAGGAAAAATCCTCTTTTTCTACATTTGCCACCTTGTGCATTAAGCGGGCGACATTGTCGGTGCTTAAAAGTGCAAAGCGGCGCAAGAATATACCGGACGAGCTGTTGTCACCAATAGATGAATGTGAAAACATAGCTGACGGCAACAGTCCCGAGAAGATATTTTTTGACCGAGAGGATTATAAGAACCTTACAGAGAGTATAAGACTTGAGCTTTCGGCTTTAGAGTATGAGGTTTTACAGCTTTATCTTGCAGGGAATAAGTATTCGGCTATAGCAGAAAAGCTTAATATATCTGAGAAGTCGGCAGGTAATGCCCTTACAAGAATAAGGAAAAAATTAAAACGGTAATAAGCGGCTAATGTCGCTTAATATATGCCCATGTAGCTTAAAGCAGAGCGTTGAAAACAAAGATGTCGGTGCGATTCCGTCCGGGGCCAAAAAACAACCAAGAGAGGTAAAAAATCATGTTTGAAGACAAGACACTAGTTTGCAAAGATTGCGGCGAGGAATTCGTATTCTCTGCAAGAGAACAGGAGTTTTACGAGTCCAAAGGCTTTGTAAACGAACCGCAGCGCTGCAAGCCCTGCCGCGACAAGCGTAAGAATGCAGGCAGAGCACCAAGAGAAATGCACGAGGCGGTATGTGCTGCATGCGGAGGAGTAGCAACAGTTCCCTTCGTACCCCGTGATGACCGTCCGGTATATTGCAGTGAATGCTTCGCAAAGATGAAGGAGCAGGAAACTGCTGAAGCTTCAGAAGAATAATTTTAAAACCGCCTTTAAAAAAAGGCGGTTTTTTCTTGTATTTTATAATAAATAATGTTACAATTATTCATATTCTTGTAATAATATTATTATATTATTGGGGTATATGTAGATAGAAGGTGTGAATTTTATGCAATATAAAATACTTATTGTAGACGACGACGAAAATATATGCGAGCTTTTGCGACTGTATTTAGAGAAGGACGGCTTTGAAACAGTGGTTGCGAATGACGGAGAGCAGGCGGTAAAGTATGCCTCTCTTCATAATCCCGATTTAATACTTCTTGATATAATGCTCCCTAAGCTTGACGGTTGGCAGGTTTGCCGTGAAATACGCAAAACCAGTGATACACCTATTATAATGCTTACCGCCAAGGGCGAAACCTTTGATAAAATATTGGGTCTTGAATTGGGTGCAGACGATTATGTCAGCAAGCCCTTTGACACTAAAGAGGTAATTGCGCGAATAAAAGCTGTGCTTCGCAGAAGTAATGACAGCGACAAGCAAAATCAGGTAAGCGAGGTAAGATACGATAAGCTTAAAATTAATCTCACCAATTACGAAATGGTTGTAAACGGTGTAAGGGTGGATACTCCGCCTAAGGAGCTTGAACTTATATATCACCTTGCAAGCAATCCAAACCGAGTTTATACCCGTGACCAGCTTCTTGATGAGGTTTGGGGCTTTGACTATTACGGTGACTCAAGAACGGTTGATGTTCATGTTAAAAGGCTTAGAGAAAAGCTTGAAAATGTGTCAAGTGAATGGTCGCTCAAAACAGTTTGGGGCGTAGGTTATAAATTCGAAATTACCAAGGTTTGAGGTAGAGTATGAAGCTCAAGCTTTTTAAAAAGTATTTTTTTACCACCTTTATTATAATTTCCGCAACAATTACTGCAATGCTTATGATACTTTCGGTAGTGCTTAACAGCTATATTGTAAAATCCAAACAGGCGGTGTTAAATAAAGCCTGCACGCAAATTTGTGATTATATTGAAACGGTCTCCCAAAACAGTCAAAAGCTCGGCAAAACCGAAATGGTTCAAATTTTTAATTCTGTAGCCGAAATAGCAGAGGCAGATGTTTTTGCGGTCGATACTAAGGGTAATATAGTAATTTGCGGTTGTGAACAGGAAAGCGATAACGAAAGCTGCAGACATTCATCTGTCAAACTGGCCTCCAAGCATATTGACGAATGGTATAAAGAAAAACCGCTTAAGCTTGATACCTTGGATATTTATGATAATCCGCATTATGTAACGGCTTCACCGATTATAGATACCAAGGGTGAAAAATACGGAACGGTTTTTGCTACAGCGCCTGTTTTGGTAATTAATGAGCTGTTATCTACCGTTACTAAAATTTTTCTGGCTTCGGCTATAGTTCCACTTATTATCATGCTTATAGCCATTTATATTATGACATACAGGCTTACAAAGCCCTTAAAGCTAATGTCTGAAGCCTCTCGCGCTATGGCCAAGGGTGATTTTTCAAAAAGAATACCTGTTATGAGCGATGACGAAATCGGCGAGCTTTCGGTTTCGTTTAATATGATGACAAATTCTTTGGCTCAGCTTGAGGGTATGCGCAAAAGCTTTGTTGCAAATGTATCCCACGAGCTTAAAACCCCCATGACCACGATAGGCGGATTTATTGACGGAATTCTTGACGGCACTATCGAGCCCGAAAAGCAAAGCTATTATTTAGGCATTGTATCTGATGAGGTAAAAAGACTTTCGCGCTTAGTGCAGTCAATGCTTAGTATGTCAAGGCTGGAGTCGGGCGAATTTGCCTTAAATCCTGAACTTTTTGATTTGAGTGAGCTTTTGTGCTCTATAGTTATAAGTCAGGAGCAAAGAATTGAGCAAAAACGGCTTAATATTATAGGTCTGGACCAAATAGAAAGTATATCGGTCAAGGCTGACAGGGATTTAATTCATCAGGTAGTATATAATCTGGTTGATAATGCAATTAAGTTTTCTGAAGAGGGCGGCAACATAAGCTTTGATTTAAAGCCGGAAAATAAAAAGACTGCGCTTAGTGTTGTAAATACAGGTAAAGGTATTCCGCAAAAAGAACTGCCCTTTATTTTCGAAAGATTTTATAAGGTTGATAAATCCCGTTCGGCCAGCAAAAACAGTACGGGATTGGGACTTTATATAGTTAAAACCATTATAACTGCTCACGGCGGAACTGTGACTGTAAGCAGTAAGGAAAATGAATATACTGCATTTAAAATCACTCTACCATAGAGTTCAAAATATGAGAGGAAAATGATTAAATGAACGATTTTTTAAATGAAAACACCCCTACAACCCCCGAGGAAAATGGCGGTGCAGAGGAATGTGTGACAGAAGCTGTTACACCGCCCGAAGCAGAGCCTCAAACTCCTGAGGAGGAAGTTGCGGAAGAACAACCCTTTGGTGAAAATGAGGAAATTCCTTATAGAGAAGATTTCGAAGCCTTTGAGAATCCAATTAACTTTTCACCTGTAGAGCCTATAAATGACTACAAGCCTATGAGCAAAGGCTTAAAGGTTTTCGCTCTTATTATGGCGGCGGTAATTCTTTTAACAGGCAGCTGTACAGTAGGCTATTTTATGGGTAAAAGCAGTGTAAAAACGACAGACACTGCCGATGTTCCTAAGGTGGATTTAGCCGCAAGGCCAAAGGATACCGACGAAATGACACCTGCTCAGATTTATGACAGTGTAAATAAATCTATAGTGGGAATTCTTACCTACAATGATGCGGGCGACGGCGGTAATGCCAGCGGTATAATTTACTCTGAGGACGGTTATATAATCACAAACGACCACATCTATGCTGAAATCTCTTCACCTAAATTTAAGGTTTATACAAGTGGCGGTAAGGAGTATGACGCAGAGTATGTAGCGGGAGATAAAATAAGCGATTTGGCAGTATTAAAGGTTAAAAGCGGTGAGTTTGAGCCCGCAACCTTTGGTAATTCGGACGAGCTGTTTTACGGACAGAATGTTGTAGCAATTGGCAGACCTAACGGTGCTGAGAATGAATCTACCATTACAAACGGTATTGTATCTTCGGTAAATGAGCGCGTACAGAATGCCACTAACTATTCCGCAAGACTTATTCAGACCAACTGCGCTATAAACCCAGGTAATTCGGGTGGTGCGCTTGTGGATATGTACGGTCAGGTAATAGGCGTTACTTCATCCAAACTTGCAGGTACTGTTTATGATAACGTGGGCTATGCAATTCCTACGACAGTAATGAAGAGAATAGCCGACGAACTGATTTCTGAGGGCAAGGTTGTAAGCCGCGCAAAGCTTGGTATTACCTACACAGCAGTTAATTCCGCATTGGCAGAAATAAACGGCTACAAGCATACAGGTCTACTTATTGCATCTGTTGCAGAGGATAGCGCTCTTTACGGTAAGGCAGAGGAGGGTGACTTTATCACCCATATAAACGACACTAAAGTCACTCGTGATGACCTTGTACTTGATATAATTGAAAAATGCTCAGCAGGGGACACTATAACCGTTACTATTATTAATAATTCGGGTGAGGAAAAAACTGTTGAGGCGGTTTTAAAGGCAAATATCGGTGAGTCAAGCTATACTACCGCACCAATAACTAAGGACGAAGAGTCCGAGTCGGGCGGAGGAACCTTTGATTTCCCGTTTGGTGAATAATTCAAAACAGAAACATTAGTTTAATTCTTATTTAAAGGGGTAATAAAAATGATTAAATTCGGAACAGGCGGCTGGCGTGCAATTATAGGCGAAGATTTTGTAATGGAAAATATCCGCAAGGTTGCAAAGGGTATTTTAATGCTGGCACAGGCGGAAAAGAAAACCGACAAGCCCATTATAGTCGGTTATGACAGACGCTTTTTATCGCAAGAGGCGGCAAAATGGGTGGCAGAGGTTTTAGTAGAGGGTGGAATTACGGTTTGGTTTGTTAACCGTTCGGTTCCTACTCCGCTTGTTATGCACACGGTTAAGGATAAAGAGCTCCATTACGGTATCGAAATCACTGCAAGCCACAATCCTGCCGCTTACAACGGTATTAAGCTTATTGTTGACGAGGGTCGCGATGCTCCGCTTGAAACCACAACAGCGCTTGAGGAATATATCGAAGCCTGCGGTACGGTTGATTTTATCCCCTTTGACACTGCTGCCAAAGAGGGTAAAATAGTATATCTTACAAATCCCTTTAACAAGTTTTTAGATGATATTTTAGGAGTTCTTGATGTAAATGCACTGCGCGAGCGTGGGCTCAGAGTTCTTTTTGACTCAATGCACGGCTCGGGTGCATATCCTTTGCTTGCTATTTTCTACACTGCACGTTGCACAATTGATACAATGAATTTAAACAAGGATGCCTATTTTGGCGGTCTTATGCCGGCTCCTTCTGAAAAAAGTCTTGGAGCGCTTCGCCAGAGCGTTGTAAAGGATAATTATGACCTTGGCATTGCAATGGACGGTGACGGCGACCGACTTGGTATTATAGATAAAAACGGAAGATACATAAATGCAAACGAAATTCTTTGTATGCTTTACTATTATCTTGTAAAATACAAGGGCTGGAAAGGCGGCGTTGTAAGAAATCTTGCAACAACACATATGCTTGACAGAATTGCCGAGAGCTTCGGTGAAAAATGCTATGAGGTTCCGGTTGGCTTTAAGTACATCTCGTCAAAAATTGATGAGGTTGATGCGGTGCTTGGCGGTGAATCGTCGGGCGGTCTTACCGTTCGCGGACATATTCACGGTAAGGACTCTGTTTATGCGGCATCTTTGTTTGCTGAAATGGTAAGTGTTATCGGAAAAAGCCCATCTGAATTTATGGACGAGCTCGAAGAAAAATTCGGCAAGTTTATTTTGGTTGAGGATAATTTAAGATTCGCCCCCGAGTACAAGGCGGTTGTTAATAAAATTATATTTGAAGATAAAAAGCTTCCCGAGTTTTCAGTGCCGGTGGTGCGTGTTAATTACGAGGACGGCTGCAAGGTTTATTTCGATGATGATAGCTTTGTTATCTGCCGTTTTTCAGGCACAGAGCCGCTGCTCAGAATTTTTGCTGAAAGCAGTGACAAAGAGGTTGCGAAGCAGTACATTAATGACTTCAAAAAGCTTTTAAACTTATAAAAATAGCCCTCTATGATAAAAAAATTATCATAGGGGGATTTTTTAGTTTTATATTGGTCTAAAGGGATTAATTTTGAAAATTGCTATTATATTTAAAACGACCTCAACACTCAACTTTTTAGGCACAATACCCTTTTCCAATTTTCGTAGGCTGTAAACACTAATGTTTAGCAATTCAGCCATTTGTGATTGATTCAGCGGAATTTTCTTTCTTAGTAATTTAATATTTTTTGAGAAAATTTGCAGCTGTTGTTCATTAATTTCTTTGATTTTCATAGTTAATACTCCTAATTTCTTATCTTTAACACAATAATACAATAAAAATGTGTTAAAGTCAAGAATGAAAAGAGGTATTAATATGAAAATATATGATTATAATGGGCAAAAGAATATTTGCGGCAAAAGGATACAGCAAGCACGTAAAAACTGCCGACTTTCACAATCTGACTTAGCGGCACAAATGCAGGTAAAAGGAATTATTATTGAACGGGACAGTATAAGTCGTATAGAAATTGGGACACGGTTTGTTCCTGACTATGAACTGCCTATTTTTGCTGAAATATTGAATGTGTCTATTGAATGGCTTTTAGGGTTAGAAAACTAATAAATATTTGCCTTGCGCATATCATTATCGTGTATAATAGTAATGTATTTTATAGAGGATGCTTCTATCATCATACTGCAGGCGTTACGATTAAGCTTTAATACAATATAGTTAGCGCCTACCTCAAAAAGAATACCTATTCGGCTTTCGAGGCGGTTACCTAAAAGCGACTCAACCCTTACAAGCTTGCCCCTATGGTTTCTGAGATACCCTTGAAAGAACATATTACTGTTCTGGATGCTTTGATTGGCGGGCAAAACAGAGCTTTTACTCATCATATAGTAAGGCTTTGACTCTGTTCTGCAGGAAAGCTCGGTGCTTTGGGTTGGTTTTTGCTCATTTTCTAAATATTCCTCATAAAGCTTTAAATCTTTTTCGCTTGTTATATGCGAGGGAAAGTTTTTTTGCATTTATAACACTCCAAAATAATATTTTTCAATATATAATATTCAGTATTTTAAATGCTGTTACAGAAAGGAAAAAGACTATGGAAAAAAGAGGCTATACACCTCATATTAATGCGGCGGCTAATGCTTTTGCCGAGACGGTTTTAATGCCTGGCGACCCTAAAAGGTCAAAATTTATAGCCGTTAATTTTTTAAAGGATATAAAGCTTGTTAACGATGTTCGCGGCGTGCAGGGGTACACGGGTATATATAAAGGTGTGCCTGTGTCGGTAATGGCGAGCGGAATGGGTATGCCCTCTATGGCGATATACTCTTATGAGCTGTTTAATTTCTTTGATGTGGAAAGAATTATTCGCGTAGGCTCTGCGGGAGCATACAGTAAGGATATAAATGTAAGGGATATTGTAATAGCCGAGGGTGCTTCAACCGATTCTAATTATTTGAAGCACTTGAAGCTTTCGGGTGATTTTGCGCCTATTGCATCATTTTCATTGCTTAGTAAATGTGTGCAAAAGGCGGAGGAATTAAACCTTAATTACCATGTTGGAAATGTGCTTTCAACCGATGTTTTCTATAGCGATACTAAGGCTCAGCTTGAAAAATGGGGCAGGCTCGGCATTCTTGCAGTTGAAATGGAGGCCGCCGCACTCTACACAAATGCGGCTTTAAGTAAAAGAGAAGCCCTTGCGGTCTGTACAATTTCGGATTCCTTGGTTACAGGCGAAGCCCTGCCGCCCGAGGAACGCGAAAAATCCTTTGAAGAAATGATAGTTTTAAGTCTTGAAACTGCAATATAAAAACCTTAAACAAAAATGAAAAAGCCCGAAGGAAAAATCCTTCGGGCTTAAAATTTTCGATTTCAGAATTACTGAAGCTCAACAGTTGCGCCAACCTCAGCGAGCTTAGCCTTGATTTCTTCAGCCTCTTCCTTAGCTGCAGCCTCTTTAAGAGTCTTAGGAGCGCCGTCAACAAGAGCCTTAGCCTCAGCAAGACCAAGACCGGTGATCTCACGAACAACCTTAATAACCTTAATCTTCTCAGCGCCAGCTTCCTTAAGAACAACGTCGAACTCGGTCTTCTCTTCAGCTGCTGCTGCGCCGCCTGCTGCGGGTGCTGCTACTGCTACTGCAGCTGCTGCAGATACGCCAAA
>CAZNTP010000050.1:0-11347 GCA_964575985.1 uncultured Ruminococcus sp.
TACCTTCGATGTATCTATTATAGAAATGGGCGACGGCGTTCAGGAGGTTTTAGCTACAGCCGGTAACAACCGTCTTGGCGGTGACGACTTTGATAAGCGCGTTATGGATTACATCGTAGCTACCTTTAAGGCAGAGCAGGGTATTGATTTGTCAGGCGATAAAATGGCTATGCAGCGTGTAAAGGAAGCTGCTGAAAAGGCAAAGATTGACCTTTCGGGCATGACTACTGCTGACATCAATCTTCCCTTTATTACTGCTGATGCTACAGGTCCTAAGCACTTTGAAACAACCCTTACCAGAGCTAAGTTCAATGAGCTTACAGCCGACCTCGTAGATGCTACAATGGGTCCTGTTCGTCAGGCTTTAGCTGACTCGGGTCTTAACAAGGGTGACATCAATAAGGTGCTTATGGTAGGCGGTTCTTCAAGAATTCCCGCTGTTCAGGAGGCTGTAAAATCCTTTATGGGTACAGAGCCCTTTAAGGGTATTAACCCTGACGAGTGCGTAGCTCTCGGCGCTTCATTACAGGCAGGTGTTCTTGGCGGTGACGTTAAGGGACTCCTTCTTCTCGACGTAACACCTCTTTCTCTCGGTATCGAGACTATGGGCGGCGTTTCCACAAAGGTTATCGACAGAAATACCACTATCCCTGCTAAGAAGAGCCAGATTTTCTCTACCGCTGCTGACGGTCAGACCTCTGTTGAGGTACACGTTTTACAGGGTGAAAGAGAGTTCGCTAAGGATAATAAGACACTCGGTGTATTCCATCTTGACGGTATTGCCGCAGCTCCTCGTGGTGTTCCGCAGATTGAGGTTACCTTTGATATAGATGCCAACGGTATTGTTCACGTTTCTGCAAAGGATCTTGGCACAGGTAAAGAAAATAATATTACCATTACTTCGAACACCAATATGTCTAAGGACGATATCGATAAGGCTGTTAAAGAGGCTGAGGAATATGCCGCTGAGGATAAGAAGCGCCGCGAGGCTGTGGATATCCGCAACAATGCAGACCAGATGATTTATCAGACCGAAAAGACTATAAATGAATTCGGCGATAAGGTTACCGAAGAAGAGAAGTCTCGGATAGAGACTGCTAAGGAAGCCCTAAAGGAAGCCTTAAAGGGCGAGGATATTGAGGCTATTAAGGCAAAACAAGAGGATTTACAGAAAGAATTATTTGCTGTAAGCGAAAAGATTTATAAGGCGGCTAATCCTCAGGGTGACCCCAATGCTGCAGGTACCGGGGATGCAGGTAATGCTGACCCTAATGTTTACGAGGCAGACTACACAGACGTTGATGACAAATAAAATTCGGAATTATGAATTCGGAATGCGTAATTAGACGAATAGGTATTGGCTATGCCGATACCTATAATTCCGAATTATGAATTATGAATTCCGAATTGTTTAGGAGAATTGCTTGTGGCAGACGATAAAAGAGATTATTATGAAGTCTTGGGTGTGGATAAATCTGTATCTGATGACGAGCTTAAAAAAGCATATAGAAAAGCGGCTAAAAAGTATCACCCTGACTTAAATCCGGGGGATGCCGCGGCAGAAAAAAGCTTTAAGGAAGTAAATGAAGCCTACGAGGTTTTATCCGACAAAGAAAAACGCGCCCGTTATGACCAATTCGGTCACGCGGGTGTAGACCCAAATTTTGGCGCAGGCGGCGGCTTCGGCGGTGGCTTTACGGGCGATTTTGGGGATTTGGGCGATATTTTCAGTTCATTCTTTGGCGGCGGCTTCGGTGGTGGCTTTGGCGGCGGCAGACAGAGAAACCCAAATGCGCCAAGACGCGGTAACGATACTGCGGCTACAGTTAATCTTTCTTTTGAAGAAGCGGCAAAGGGCTGCAAGAAAACCGTTAAGGTAACAAAGATAGAAACTTGTGATGAATGTGGCGGCAGCGGAGCCGAAAAGGGTAGCAGTGCTAAAACCTGTCCTGTTTGTCACGGTAGCGGTCAGGTTTCTGCAACACAGAGAACGCCTTTCGGTGTTATGCAAACCCAGAAGGTTTGTGACCACTGCCACGGTAGCGGTAAGATTATAGATAACCCCTGTAAAAAATGCGCAGGCAAGGGCAGAATTCGACATACTGTTGAGCAAACGGTGGAAATTCCTGCAGGTATTGATGACGGTCAGGTTATAAATCTTCGCGGTGGCGGTGACAGCGGTGTTAACGGTGGCCCATCAGGCGACCTTCGTATAAATGTGGGTGTACGTCCTCACCCGATTTTTGTGCGTGACGGTTATGATGTTTACTGTGAAATTCCTATAACCTTTACTCAGGCGGCTTTAGGTGCCGAAATTACAGTACCCACCCTTGACGGCAAGGTTAAATTTCAAATTCACGAGGGCACACAGCCCGGTGACGAATTTAAGCTGAGGGGTAAGGGTATACAGCGCCTTAACTACAGCGGTAAGGGTGACCAATATGTTAAAATTAGTGTTGAGGTACCTAAAGACCTTTCAAAAGCGCAAAAAGAAAAGCTTAAGGAATTTGATGCCGCAACTGATGAGAAAAACTATAAAAAGCGAAAAAGCTTTATGGATAAGGTAAAAGATTTCTTTAATGAATAAAAAAGGGGCTGCCTCACTTTTTCTTAGTGAGACAGCCCCTTTTTATGTTTGATGTGAATCTGATTGCTCGGAAGAACTACTCTCTTCGGAAGAACTGCTCTCTTCGGAAGAACTGCTCTCTTCGGAAGAACTGCTCTCTTCGGAAGAACTATTCTCTTTGGATGAGCTACTTTCCTCGGATGAACTACTTTCCTCGGATGAACTGCTTTCTTCGGATGAACTACTTTCCTCGGATGAACTGCTTTCTTCGGATGAACTACTCTCCTCAGACGAGCTATTTTCATTTGACGAACTACTTGCATTAGAAGAATTATTTGTATTTGAAGAACCGTTTTCGCTTGATGAGCTACTCTCAGCCGATGAAGAATTAGTATTAGTATCAGAAGAAGACGGTTGAGAGACTTCGGATTTTATTTTTTCTAATATTACGCACTGAGAATGAATTGCAAGATATCTTGCCTTTACGGTATCAAGCTGGTAACTGCCGATACCTTTTTGAGGGTCTGATACAATAGCTACACCGCGTTCAATATCATATCCAATAAGCACAAGGCAATGCTCGGGGGCTATCCACTGTATAGTTTCACCGTCTACAGTCCATTTATATGTTGTATAGGGCTTTTTCATATCCATAGTGCCCCATATTACCACAGGTGTTCCGTTTTCAACGTAGGAAAGCAGCTTTTCGAAAGAAGTACCGCTGATATTTTTAGCAACAAAATCGGCTTTTACATCCTTCAAATACTTATTAGCCGCGTTTGTAATGGGTCTTGCGTAGCAACCAAAACCTGTTTTTTTGGTGGGGTCACCTAAAAATACTTTCCAAAAATTTGCGGGGGCTTCGGCTTTTTCAAGGTATTTTGTAGCCATAGTAACTTTATCAACATCAAAGTCGTAGTAATTAAGTACGGTGGTAAGTGCGGTTATTTCACAGCCTGTGGGAAGCTCGGGATTTTGCGGTAGATACTTTACTGCAAGATGTACCTTTTGTTTTTTAAGATGGTCGGTTCCAACAGTGGTTTTAACCTGAACAGTATTTTCTTCTGTTTGCTTTACATTTTCAACCTTTTCTTTTAAAGAAGCAGTATTAGAAGCGGTTTGCTTTGGCTTTGATGCGGTTTCTATTTTTGAGGCCTGCGGTATGTATACCGATTCCACGGGTGGCTCAGAAGTTTCTGTGCTTACGGTTCCATCGGTAAAAAGGTTTTCTGAAAAGGTTTCTGTGGGTGAAAATCCTGAAGAAGCATATGAAAAATCATCTGTAAAGGTTTCGGTCTTTTTTCGCAAATGCTCTATAATAATTACTACTGCGCCTACTGCTAAAAGAACCGACAGTAATACAGAAAGTGCGATTATTAATAGCTTTTTATTTGTTCTAAGGTGTGAATTCATTTTTAGTCCTCGGTTTTTGATTTTAGTTTTCTGCGCGGTAAAGCTTGGCAAGACCTCCCTCAGAGGTTTCTCGGTAAAGGTGGGAAAGGTCAAGGCCTGTCTGATACATAGTTTCAACTATTATATCAAAAGAAATTTTTCTACTGCCTGAAAGGAAGTTTGCAAGGCTTAGAGAGTTTATTGCGCGCATTGCGGCAACGGCATTGCGTTCGATACAGGGTATCTGCACAAGACCGCAAACGGGGTCACAGGTAAGCCCTAAATGGTGCTCCATTGAAATTTCTGCCGCATATTCTATCTGGTCAATTCCCATAAGGAATAACTCTGCCAAGGCGGCCGCCGCCATTGAACAGGCGGTACCAACTTCTGCCTGACAACCGCATTCGGCACCGCTTATAGATGCATTTGTGCTTACAATATTTCCTATAAGACCGCCAACCGCTAGGGCGCGGATTATATCATTGTCAGTAAAGTTATTCTTTTCCTGCATATATTTTAAAACCGCAGGCATAACTCCGCAAGAGCCGCAGGTGGGGGCGGTTACAATAACACCGCAGTCGGCATTTTGCTCGCTTACAGCAAATGCATAAGAGCAAACGAGACGGTTTTCTCTGGTCTGTGGGCTTTCGTCAATATGGCGCTGATTAAATAGGTGCTGAGCCTTTCTTTCAACACTAAGTCCCCCGGGTAATGTACCTGTGTGGGTGAGCCCTTCATTTATGGCATTGCCCATTACTTGCCAGACATTTAAAAGAAATGCTTTAAAATCCTCATCCTCGTGTTCAAAAACATAATCTGAAAGGCGGATGTTCCGCGATTTGCAGATATTTGCAATTTCACTAAAGCTTTTTTCGGGATATATCTCAGCCTTTTCTGCTTTTTCTTCACCGCAGATTTTTATTTCACCGCCGCCAATAGAAAGCACACGCATTTCTCCGATTTTTACACCGTTTTTGTAGCCGATGAAATCAATGGTATTCGGGTGCTCGGGTGTGGGAGAATCCAAATCAAAGGTTATAGTATTTTTAATGGGTGACAAGGTTTCGGTGATAGCGCGGTCTGTGCCGTGACCTTTGCCCGTTTTTGCAAGCGAGCCGTATAAAATAACCGAGATTTCGTCCAAATCCGGATATTTTTCTTTGAATTTTTGCGCGGCAAAGGCGGGCCCCATTGTGTGCGAGCTTGAGGGACCTAAGCCTATTTTGTAAATATTTCTTACCGATTTCATAAAAACACCCTATTTTTAATAATATATACAATAATATTATCAATTCATAAAAAAGTCAATCAATCTTTTGCGATTAATACTTACACATTTTTACTTTTTAAAAAACAAAAATGCGCCAACCGAAGCTGACGCAGAAAAACGTAAACCCCGATTGTCGCTAAACAAAATCATTAAGAAAGTATGGGATAAATCCGAATACACTTATAAGGAGGAGTTCACGTTTTTACCGTAATTCACCTTATAAGTGTAGCCAAAAATAAGACATATTCTCTTTAAATAAAGAAAATACCCCTATAGCTTTCCTAATTTAATTTTGTTTAGCATAATTATTATATACCTTATTTTTGAAAAAATCAATAAAAAAATAACCCCAAACAGCACCTAAGCTTTAGGTTGCTATGAGGGGTGTGATTTTTATTCAAAATATTCGTCCAGGGTTTTGAATTTATAGCCTCGTTGGTGGGCGTTGTCGATAAGCCTTGCCAAAATATCTGAATTGGTTTTTGAAACCGCGTGTAAAAGTATTACAGCGCCCGAATGGTAACGGCTTGTGACAGTCTCAAAAGCGGTATTGGGCTCCGGTTGATTGGCGGTTTCCCAGTCCTTATGTGCTACAGACCAGAACACCGATTTGTAGCCAAGTGATGTTACAAGCTCTAATGTGTTTTCTGAGTGGTAGCCTCCTGGAAAACGGAAATATTCCGATGTATAACCGAACTTTTCGGTTAAATATTTATCAAACAGATAAAGCTCGTTTGCCATTTGGGTACGGGTGAGGGTGGTGAAATCGGGGTGGGTGGCGCTGTGGTTTCCGACAATGTGCCCCTCGTCAATCATTCTGCGTACTAATTGCGGATTATTTTCAAGATAGCTCAGCGTGCAGAAAAAAGCCGCTTTTACATTTTTGGCCTTTAATGTATCGAGGATTAATGCGGTGATATTGTTATATTCATAACCGCAGTCAAATGTAAGGTACATACCGTTATCGTTTGAAACGGTATCAAGAGCCAGTGCCTTTATATTCTGAAGTCGGTCAAAGCTAAGCTGATTGTCTATCGATAATTGGTGGGGTTTATCATCCTTTGCCACGCCGTAATAACAACCCTTTCGTGTGTTATCAAGTCCACGGGTATTCTCGGGGTCTGTTACGGTGTAGGGCGCGGGTGTGCTCTGAGGCTTTTGTGCAGGCACTGATACTGTAGGCTGCGAGGAAACAGTTTCTGAAACTACAGTAGAGACGCTTGAAGCAGGCACACTACTTTGCGGTACTGAGGAAGCAGGCGTAGAAACGGGTTCACTGCTTTGCGGAGCAGAAGAGGCAGGCTGTGAGGCGGCACTGCTTGTTATCGAAGAAGTAATCTGACTTTCGGTTGTGTGAACAGTGGATTGGCTTACCTCTTCGGTTTTACTTTCGGTCTGCGAAGTAGACGAAGTCTCAGTTGAGGAAATATCGGACAGTTTACTTTCCTTATTAGAAGCCTCTGTTGAAGCTTCGGTTTTTGGAACATCAGGAGCAGAGGAAAAATCTGCAACGCTACTGTCGTTGTTTTCCGAGACCAAATTTTCTTTTACTGTTTTACAGCCCGAAAACAGTAAGACAAGGCTTAGTACTAATGTGGTTAACAGCGTTATTATTTTAACTTCTTTCATATGTATACCTCAAAGCTTTCAGGGACTGCCCTTTGAGCAGTCCCTTTATTTAAAAGGGGTGTTTTTTATTCGGTAATTTAAAGATAGACAGTCTGCTATCGCCGAAAAGTAGGATATCCCGAAATAACCCCTGCTGCATATTATGCGGCAGGGGTTATGTTTGTTACAAATTAAGCTATAGGCTTGCGTATAAAGAGCACACCTAAGGTGTTTCTGCCGCAGTGTGAGGAAATTGTGCAACCTGCTCTGGTTACAAATACCTCTTTGAAAGGGGCTAATTTTTTAACCTCTGCTACAATGCTGTCAACAATTTCACTGTCACAGCCTGCGTGGGTTACAAATACGCGCTCTAGGTCAATGCCGCTACCGTCACCGATACGCTCCTCAGCGTAGGTTTTAAGCACATCACCGAATTTGCCACGGTATTTCTTGCCAACGCCCATAGAGCCGTTTTTAACCTCAATACAGGGCTTTAATTTGAGCAGATTAGCGCCGAGCATTGCTACTGCAGAGCAGCGTCCGCCCTTGTGTAGATATTCAAGGCTGTCAATTACAAAGGAAGCATCAACACAGGGCACAAGCTTTTCTATTTCTTCAACAATAGCCTTGGCTTCCATACCCGTTGCCGCCATTTCGGAAGCCGCTACAACTAAAAGACCGCCGCCTGTTGAAAGATTTTTGGTATCTATAACATAAACATTTTCGAATTCCTCTGCAGCCATACGGGAATTGTTAAAGGTTGAGGACATTTCAGAACTGATTGTGAAATGGATTACTGCCTTACCATCGTCCACAAAGGGCTTAAAAAAGTCAATACAGTCGCTCATATTAGCGGCGGCAGTTTTAGGCAGCTCGCCCGTTTTTGCGTGATGCTCATAAATATCATCAGGTGTGATATCAATACCGTCAGAATAATTTTTATCCCCCAAGGTAACACCTAACGGAATAATAGCAATGTTATAGCGTTCCTTAAGCTCGGGGCTAAGGTCGCAGGTACTGTCACTTGAAATTATAATATTTGAATTCAAAATTAAAACCTCCAAAATGAAAATTTAAATTTTTTGTTACTTGCTTTAAGAATAGTATAACACCTTTTTACAAAAATCGCAACATCTTAATTTAATTACTTGACATAATATTGATATATATGTAAAATCAATTTAGAGGTGTTCAATTTGAATCGACGGTATTGTTTAGGTATAGCGTCGGTGCTTTACTTTTTATGTTTTGTTGCGGCGAGTGGACATATTGCCTACAGCTTTGAAATTATAGAGCTTACACACAGCGTGAAAATAGTATCTGATGCGGTTTTTGTTATAAGTGGATATGCCGCGTCATTTTTTTACTGCCTTACCCTCGAAAAAAAGGCAACCGATTTTATGAGAACGGTGATTTTCCTGCTGTTTTGCTTTTATATTATAACGCTTTTGGATTTCACCCTTATTGATGATAATTTTGGGCGGAATATATTTAATTTTCTTTCGTGGGATGGGGAAGCGTTTTCGAAATATATCAATGAGAGCACTAACCTGATACCTTTTGCAACGGTAAAGCTTTTTATAAAGGGTTATTTTGAGGATAACCTCACCCTTTGGGATACGGTTTTAAATGTATTTGGAAATTTTGTGGCATTTATGCCGCTACCGTTTTTTGTATCGGTATTTTTCAAGAAGTACCGCACTTATTTTAAAATGTTTATTTTGGTTTTAATTGCGGTTATGACAATAGAGCTGTTACAGTTCGTATTTTTGACAGGGTCTTCTGATATTGATGACCTTATTTTAAATACATCGGGCGCAATGCTTTTTTACTATTTGTTGCACAGGAAAAAAATAAGTAAAGGAATCTCCTTACTAACGTTCGGGGTTTGGAATGATGAGGAACAGAAAAATTAATATTCATTTTATTCTTATACTGATAGCGGCAATGCTTTGGGGAACAGCAGGTATTTTTGTGCGTAGCGCAGAGGGCTATATGCTTTCAGAAATGCAGCTTGTTTTCGGGCGCGCGGTTATTACAGCCGTTATAGTCGGTATAATTATGCTTTTTAAGGACAAAAACGCTTTTAAAATAAAATTAAAGGATTTATGGCTTTTTATAGCTGACGGTCTTTTCAGCATAGTGCTTTTTAACTTTTCTTATTATAATACAATGGCTTTGGCTTCGCTGTCTGTTGCGGCGGTGCTTCTATATACAGCTCCGTTTTTTGTAGTAATTATTTCGCGTTTTATTTTTGGCTCAAAGTTAACTGTAAACAAAGTTACAGCACTAATTGTAGCATTTATTGGTTGTTGTCTGGTTTCAGGACTTTTAGATTCTGCGCACAGAATAAGTGCTAAAGCATTGTTCTTTGGTTTGCTTACAGGCTTTGGATATGCTTTGTATACTATATTCGGTGAGCTTCTTTTAATGCGTGGCTATAGTTCTTTTACAATAACTTTTTATGTGTTTTTATGCGCGGGTATCTGCTGTATTCCACTAATAGATATGCCTGCAACAGTAAGTGTTTTTGCATCAGAACCCAAGGCACTTGTATTGCTGTTATTTATGGCAACAATTAATACGGTAATACCATACGTATTATACATTGTAGGACTTAAAGGGGTTGACCCATCTATAGCGCTCATTATTGCAACTGTAGAGCCTGTAGTGGCAACATTAATTGGAGTGATTATCTTTAACGAGAAGATAACTTTTTTAGGAATATTAGGTATTATATTGGTGCTAATGTCGGTTGTAATTCTTAACAGAAAAAGTATAACTGTTACGGCAAATGCCAAGATAAACCTTATTCTGTCTATAACAGGTAAGAGGGATGACGGCTACCACCTTATAGATACGGTTATGCAATCGGTAGCCCTTGGTGATATTTTAAAGATTACACCAAGCAAAAAAATTAAAATTAAATGTAATATAAAAGAGCTTGAAAACAGTGACAATATAGCCTATAAGGCGGCAGAGCTTTTCTTTAAGGAAAGCGGTATTGATAAAGGGGCTACAATTAAATTAAAAAATAATATACCCCTAGCCGCAGGTATTGGCGGCGGCAGTGCCGATGCGGCGGCGGTTTTACTGGCCCTTAACAAGCTTTATTCGGCAGAGCTTTCTGATGAAAAGCTCGAGAGTATGGCGCTCTCACTGGGCGCAGATGTACCTTTCTTTATAAAGGGTGGCACCCAAAGGGCAGAGGGTATAGGCGAAAGGCTGACACCGCTCAATAGCTTTGAAAAGGGGTATTTCTTGCTTGCTAAGGCGGATAAAAAGCCCTCAACAGCCGAAATGTACCGTCGGCTCGACAGCGAAAGCCCAAGATTTATAGATACCGAAAGCTTTGTAAAGGCTTTAAATGACGGTAATACCGAAGAAGCGATAGCTCTTATGGATAATTCTTTTCGCAGTGTGTGGCAGAATAATGCTATGGAAAAAAGGCTTTTAGAGTTTTCACCCGTGGCGGTTTCACTTTCGGGAAGTGGTCCTACCTACTTTGCTTACTTTACAGATAAAAAGGCGGCACAAAAGGCTTTAAAGCAACTCAAAAAAGAAAAAATTGAGGCCTATATCGCAAGACCCTTAAAAAAAGCTGTTATTTTTGAATAAAATTTTAAAATATGCCAATATTTCCCTTAGAACATAAAAAAGGGAGATATTCTATGCTTAAGAAATTTAAAATTACATCAAGGGCTTTTAATATGGCGCTGTTTTTCGGGCTTATGTGCGCAGTTTTCTTATCCTTTGCAGATTTCAATGCTTCTTGCGAGGATTTACGCACTAATGTTTTGCGGTTACATATTATCGCAAATTCCGACAGCCAACCCGACCAAGAGCTAAAGCTCAAAATCAGAGACAGTATTCTAAGAGAGAGCGGCGATTTGTTTGACGGTATTTACGATGCCGATGCCGCGGTTTTAAGGGCAGAGGAAAATATCGGGCACTACCTCGATATTGCAAACAGGGTAATAGCTGAAAACGGTTTTTCTTATAAAGCCACCGCTTATATCGGCGACAGTTATTTTGAAACCAGGGAATACGAGGATTTCACCCTGCCTGCAGGGTATTATAAATCGCTTATAGTATCTGTGGGAGAAGCTAAGGGTAAAAATTGGTGGTGCGTAATTTTCCCCGAGGTCTGTATTCCAGCGGCGGCAGGAAATTTGAGTGACACAGTAACGGCTGAAAGCGCCGAGATTGCCGAGCAACCCGAACGGTATATTATGCGGTTTAAAGCCGTTGAAATATATGAAAATATAAAAAAATTATTTAAAGATTAAAAAATGCTTGCATTTTGAAAAGTTTTGTGTTATCATTCATATGTTAATCACTTAGAAAGGGGTGACAATGATGAAAGAAGGTATTCATCCGCAGTATGAAAAGGTGACCGTTAAGTGCGCTTGCGGTGCGGAATTCGAGACACGCTCAACAAAAAAGGATATCCGTTTGGATATATGCTCTAAATGTCATCCGTTTTTTACCGGTAAGCAGAAGTTGGTAGA
>CAZNTP010000051.1:0-11326 GCA_964575985.1 uncultured Ruminococcus sp.
TCAAGGTAAATGCCACCTTTTCGTACTGTTGCATTTACTTTGAGAATTTACGTTTCTTAAAATACATAAATAATTGGCACTTTATCATACCGTTATAAAGTTTGCGGCGTTTATCGGCAACTGCACCGAAATGCTTTTCAAATTCATCGTGAGGGCTTATAACATAATATTTCTGTCCGTCGCCCCTCACAAAACGCTCACCCATTATTTTATAAAGCTTTTCTGCTTCCTTAACGTCAAGCAGTCTTTCGCCATACGGTGGATTAGTAACGGTAAGACAGCGTTCACTTGGCGGTACAAAATCCTTAACATCTGCCACTGCAGCCTTAACATACTTTTCAACCCCTGCTTTTTTAGCATTTGCGAGGGTTAATTCTACGCAATCGGGGTCAATATCAAAGCCCTGTGCTCTAAAATCAATATTATGGCGTATAAGGTCTTGCGCACGTGTGCGTTCCTCACGCCAAATCTTTTCATCTAAAAAGCTAAAACGCTCAGCCGCAAAATAACGGCGAAGACCCGGTGCTATATTTGCCGCCATTAAAGCCGACTCAATAAGAAGAGTACCGCTTCCGCAAAAGGTATCAAAAAACTGAGTATCAGGATAAATACGCGCTAAATCACACATAGAAGCCGCCAAGGTTTCTTTAAGCGGCGCATCGTTAGAATTTCGGCGGTATCCTCTTTTATGAAGTCCGTCACCAGAGGTGTCAATCATCATTGTGACTTGATTTTTGTGAATTGAAAATCTGATTTTATATTCAGGTCCTGTTTCTGCAAAACGGCTTACAGAATATTTAAGTTTTAGTCTTTCGACAATAGCTTTTTTTATAATTGACTGGCAATCGGGTATACTGAAAAGTTGAGAATTAATACTCCAGCCGTTTACAGGAAAAGCATCATCCCTACTAATATAATTTTCCCAAGGAAGTGCTTTTACGCCGTCAAAAAGCTCTGTAAAAGTAACGGCATCAAACTCGCCCACATTAATTAAAATACGTTCGGCAAATCTTGAACAGATATTTGCTCTCACTAACATATTAGGCTCGCCCGAAAGCAAAACTCTGCCGTTTTCCGCTACTACATCCTCAAAACCCATACGGCGAAATTCATCCGCCGCAACACTTTCCACACCGAATAAACACGGTGCCACTAAATTAATTTTATTCATATCTAACCTCAAAAGAAAAAGGCGGAACTGCAGAAAAAGCGGCTCCGCCAAAAATATTTTATTTCATAGCGCCACGTTTAGAACGTTTAGCCTCAGGATTTTTTCTCTTTAAATCTGAAAATTTTTCATCACTGGTCTGCTTAAATTTGTTCATCATTTCCTCAAAACTTGCAGGCTCGCTCTTTTTCGGCATCCAGGTATAAGAGCCATCAGGCTTAGGCGGTGGTGCTGTGCGGCGTTCCTTGCGCTCACGGGGTTGTTGCTCTTGTTTTTCATTTTCGAGAGCACGCTTAATACTAAGCGAAATTTTACCGTCCTCACCAATGCTTAAAACCTTCATTTTTACCTTATCGCCAACCTTAACAAATTCGTTAATGTCGTTAACATACGAACGGGCAACCTCTGAAATATGTACCAAACCAGATTTGTTTTCGCCAAGGTCCACAAATACACCGAAATTGGTGATACCTGTAATTTTACCTTCTACAATTTGTCCAACACTAAGTTCCATAAAGAAAAGAAATCCTCCCCAAAATTATTCAATATACTTTAATTACCGGAATAATCTATAAATACCTGCTCGTTAGAATAAATATAGCCCAAACGCTCACGAGCGGCTTTTTCGATAATCTGCTTATTGGAATCGGAATTGAGCATAGAACGCAATTCTTCAACATCATTTTGTTGGGCTGTATATTGCTCATTAAGAATTTCAAGCTCTTTTTTCTTGTCGTTAAGGTCACCCCAAAGTGAAGCCAATGTGACAGTAAAATAAGCGCAAACGCCCAAAATAAATAGCCGCAAAATAATGCTTTTATTCTTTTTCACTTTACGTTTCATTAAAACCGAACTCCGTATATTGAATTACCCACATAGTATACAACAATCAGTGTGACTTTTTCAAGCCTTTTTTGAAAGTATTTACAGCTTTTTTAAAATTTTTGATTTTTTTACCCATTTTATCGAAAAAAACACTTATTAAACTAGCTAATTTTAAAAGCATACCACTTAAGAACGAGGTTAAAAATTTAATTAAAGAAAATAACCTTGAAAGTAGAAATACATAAATTTTATAAAAGGTAAATTTAAAGCTGAGAAAACCTATTAAAATACCTATAATGATATATAAACGTAATTCCCCGTTTGTTGTGGCTAACAAAAATAAAAAAATTGTCGGTGCAGAAATTATAAAGAAAATTATATCCTCAATAAACACTGCAAAATCCGAATCCATACCCACTTTACGTAGCGAAGAGAAAATGCCGTAAAACACAGCAAGTATAACTCCAAAAACCGCCGCTCTTAAAAAATCTATTGCCTGTAAAGCATTACTTATCTCCCACATAGGCTATCTGAAAATACGAGAAAACAGGTTGCCGCCCTTTTCCTCAGCGGTATAAACCACCGCGTTTACCTTTCCTTCGCCCAAAAGGTCGCCTGTTTCTGCCGCAAAGCTTCCAATATGCAGACCCATCCCCTTTAAAACAAGTCTGCCTAAAACACATTCCAAAACAACGGTTTCCTCGTCAAAGGATATTACATCCTTTACTCCGCTAATGTTAAACTTTTTTCGGTTTTCTATTATTATATTATTGTTACTGCGTATATTTTCGTCCAAAATAAAACACTCCAAATATATTAATTGTAACCTGAGTACAAGGGTCACAATAAAATATATTTAAAGAGTGTTATTCTTATTCAATAATTTTATAAAGCGCATCGGCATCTTCCTTTTTAACGGTTTCTGCCACTTTTAGTACCTGAGCCTTAAAATGCCTTGCACCGAATTCTATTTCAATAACATCGTTTACCTTAACATCATACGATGCTCTTTGCGGTTTGCCGTTAACAATTACCCTACCGGCATCACAGGCCTCATTAGCAACAGTTCTGCGCTTAATAATTCTTGAAACCTTTAAGAACTTATCTAATCTCATATTAATCTCCATTCTGCCGCTAAAGCGTCAACACAAATAGGTGTGAAAATCTCCAATAGCGGCAATGGAGATTAAATCGGCATGTGTCGCGGTTGCCACTGCGTTGGCGAGCGACACGCCGTCCCTATATTGTGTGATAGCGTGATTTTTCACGCTATCACCTAAAAAGTAAGCCGTCCTAAAAGGACGGCTTTAAATTTGGCATTAGCCTTATAAACTTATTTTATAGCGTCTTTAAGAGCCTTACCTGCTTTGAAAGAAGGATTCTTAGAAGCAGCAATCTTAATCTTAGCGCCGGAGTGAGGATTAACGCCCTCTCTAGCAGCACGCTCTTTAACAGAGAATGTACCGAAACCAACGAGCTGGATTTTCTCACCTTTCTTAAGTTCAGCAGCTACGGTGTCAACAAAAGCAGCAAGTGCCTTGTCAGCGTCCTTCTTAGCAATACCTGCCTTTTCAGCAATAGCAGCAACTAATTCTGTCTTGTTCATTACAAAAACCTCCATAAAATTTTTTAACATTATAGTTATTTAAATCCTTGCACATTATTGTACTATCTAAATTTACCATACTTTTTTAAAAAAATCAATAGATTTTAGTAGTTTTTTTGAAAAAACCACCATTTTTACAATATTTTTCGGATAAAAACGGCTTTTTTTAGAATTTTTATAGATTTAATCAATAAAAAACTTATTAATTACGGGTAAATCTACGAGTTCGTACTTTGAAAATACTTTGAAAATTACAATCAAAATCACATAAATTAAAACCGCAACTACTATTGAAAGCAAAACAAAAAATGCAGAATTTTGTAGCTTAACAATTAAAACTGCCGCACTGCAACAAATTATAGCGGACAAAAGGGGTTTAAAAAAAACATTATTACATTGCGGTATAAATCCAATAGCATTTCTCAAAGAAATAATATTGAGAACAAAAATAGCAACATAGCAAATGATTGTTGAAATTACCGAACCGTAAATATTAAGACTTGGTATTGCACATAAAATCAGGTTAAATAGAATTTTAACCGCAACACCTATTCCAACATTGGCAAGTGCTTTCTTTTGAAAACCTACTCCCTGCAAAACGTTAACCAAAACCAAAGCAATTCCAGAAAAAACAGTTGCCACACCGTAAAGCGATAGCATATTGCCGCCCAATAACGAAGAAGCGCCCTCGCCGTACAGCAAACACATAATTTCCTCATTTAGAGCTATAAAACCAATTCCTGCAGGTATACATATAACCGAAGTGTACTTCAAAACCTTTACAATATGTTTTATTAACAACGGCTTGTCCTTTAAATAAAAAGCCCGTGTTATGTGGGGTATTGCACTAACACCCAAAAATGCTATGAGTGTAGGAACAATATTATAAACCGTATGCGCCTTACTTCGAATACCGTAAAGTAAGGTTGATAGGTTAGTCTCCGAAATTAACGCACCGGAATCGGCAGCAAACTCAGCTATAACATCGGTAAACAAATTACCAAAATAAGAAAAATCAGAACCAAACAATGAATTCAATTGCCATCTTACAGTAATTCCATCAACAAGGCCTACTACACTTGTAGAAAAAGAGCAAAGTGCTATAGGCAGTGCTACAACAATAATCTTTTTTACAATTTCACCATCATATTTATAGCTCTTATCATACTTTATCCCAAGCTTTTTAAAGCTAATATGAAGATAGAGTGTTGATAGTGCGGTACCCAGAGTTATTCCAAAAAGAGCGGCAGCGGCGGCAATTGCAGGATTATTTGTAAGCCTTACGGTAACAAAAGCAAAGGAAAAGCCTAAAAACAGCTTTGATAAGGCTTCAATCAGACTGGAAACCGCAGGCGGTGTCATATTGGTGGTGCCCTCAAAATAGCCTCTGTAAGCCGCTAAAACGCAATAAAACAGAAAGGAGGGTATAATAGCCAAAAAGCAATATAAACTTTCCCCCGAATTATCTGTTGCCTTTACAAAGGGAAATACCGCAATTAAAGAAACAGTAATCGCAATAACTCCTAAAACAGAAAAGAGCTTTCGTGAAATATAAAAGGTCTTATTTGAAGTATCCGCATTGTTAGCCGAAAGGTTTTCAGACACAAATTTTGAAACTGCCACAGGCAAACCCGAAATTGATAAGATAAGAAACGGATTTATAAGGTCATAAGCCGCAGAAAAATATCCAAAACCTAAATCACCCAAGCAGAAATCAGAAGATAGCGGTATTTTAAACAAAGCGCCGATAAGCTTTGTTAAAACAGCAGTAACAAGCAAAATTATTGCGCCTTGTTCTAAGGAATGTTTTTGTTTATTCAGATTATTGAGCATATCAAATTTAAGCATCAATCAAACTCTTGATAAGTTCAACGATATAGTCGGATAGTAGGGTTTCGTCAGAGCTATTCATTTCTCTATAGCTCTCCCCAGCATCAGCCCCTGCATCGTCAGAAATTCTGCGAAGACTCAAAAAAGGAACATTAGCAAAATCACAAACATAAGCAATAGCCGCAGTTTCCATATCGCAGGACATAGCAGAAAACTCCGTCTTTAGCAAATCACGGGTATCGCTGTCACAAATAAATCTGTCACCTGTAACGGCGGTTCCGCATTTTGCGTTAGGAATTAGCTTTGAAGCCACATTCAGTAGATGACTGTCTGCCTCATAAATGTATTTTTGCGAGGGCTTTTCACAAAGCTTGTACCCTATTCCCGTAAGGTCAAAATCGTGCTCTAAAAAACGGTCGCAAAGGGTTAGTTCATTTCTTGAAATACCGCTAACTCCGCCCGACAAACCGTAATTCAGTACATAATCACAACCTACGTCAACCAAATGCGCAGTAACTGCGGCGGCATTTACCTTACCAATACCACAGAGTATGGAAATTACCTCGGCACTACCGTTAGGAGTATTAATTAAAAACTTATGCCCTGTTCTTCCTAAAAAGCAATAGCTACTGTATTCACCTTTTTCTATAAATTCTGCTAAAGGCTTATATTCATCATTATCAGCTACAACTACACCAATTTTTATATTCTTCATTTTAAAATTAAATTTCCTTTTCGAGTTTTTCTCCACAAACGCTGCAATATAAATCCGAGTCCTTTACAAAGCTTTCGCAATTAGGACAAACCTTCATATCCTTAGCCTCATTAATTTCTTCATTAATCTGCTTAATTTGCTCATTCTTTTCTTTAATAGCTGTAACTAAGGCGGCGATTTCGCCGTCCTCAATCTCGGCATCCTTTATATTCTTAAAATAAAGCTTTCCTAATACCAAAAAATCCTTATTACGTTTGTTTTCGATAGTGGCAATATCAATTTTTTGCTTTTGTGTAGTAACAACCTCGCCTGTTTTTTTGCAGGCAACATCAAATACCTCTTTAGCCTTTGAAACAGCATTCTCAAAAAAATCCATAAACTTATCCTCCTAAAAAATTTTTTAATTATATTTTCCGTCACCTATAAATTCGCGTATAAGCGAATTTTTGGGGACTAATGAACGGTCTATTGAACTAAACTTTTCAAGCGCCGCCGCAGTTCGCATAAAATATTCATAACAAACTGTGCCTTTTTTCAGTTCTCGGCTTAGCTTTAAAATTTCATCCCTATAAATACAGGGCTCATATATGTGAAGAGTTTTAACCAAAACATCTGCCGTGTTTTTAAAGCAGTAAAGATATTTGCGCTCGCCCTCAACCACACCATTCCATAAGGAAAGTGTGTCCTCCAGAGCAGCTCCTCTGAAAACACGGTCTCTGAGAGCGCGCCGGGCTAAGCGTATCTGACGGCTTGATAAAAGCTGTTCACCGAAATTATCGCCTATTGAACAGTTAACGCTGATATACATTTTAAATATATTCTCACGCGGCGCCAAATCGGTAATAACAGGGTTTAAAGCATGAAGTCCCTCTGCTATAATTATACCACACTTTCCGACATCTGCAAGTCGAAAGTCAGGTATGCTCTGCTTGGTCTTAAAATCATACTTAGGTAGCATAGTTTTACCGCAATCAATAATTTCGCTGAAGCATTTTTTAATAAGCTCTGTGTTAAGTGCCGCCGCTGATTCAATATCCTTTTTACCGTTTTCCAAAATGGGCAACTCATCATAAGGTAAATAGAAATCGTCCAGCGAAACCACAACGGTTTTTTCGCCCAATTCTGCCAATCTGTCACACAAAATATGAGCAGAGGTGGTCTTGCCCGAGCCCGATGGACCAGCCAAGGAAACTATTTTAATATTATCGTTATCGGCTATAGTCTCAGCTGCGCGGTATATTTCACCTATATATTGTTCTTCTGCAAGCTTAATCAGCTTTTGCGGCTCTAATGCCGCCCTGTTAATTTCGCCAACCGTATTTATCATAAAACGTTGTGATTGCCCTCTTTCTCTCCATCAATTCGTCAAATCTATCAATATACTCATAAGGGTATTTAAAGTTAAAAATCCTTTGTATATAGTCACCCTCAGGCTCGCGAAGCTTTGTAACAGCCGAAGCACCGCAAGCAAGGATTGAATGGGTTTCGTCCATTATATAAACATTATATAGACATTCAAAACCACTTTTAGCATAACCAACATTCTCAAGATTACCTACAGTTTTGCTTTGCCTATACATATAATACGGCGAAATACCGTTTTCTGTTAATTTATCGTGAGCAAAATCCACCATATAGGATGCTAAAGCACCTGTTTCGGTTTCGGGTAAATTTCCCTTAGTATTAATATCGGAAGACCTTTTTACAGAAAGCGAATGAACCGTAACACTTTCAGGGTCTAACTCCAAAACGCTTTTAATTGTTTCTTCAAAGTTTTCCTTAGTATCTGTAGGTAAGCCCGCAATTAAATCCATATTTATATTTAAAAAACCCAGACTTCTCGCAAGCCTAAAGGCTGAAACAGTGTCCCTTGCGGTATGCTTTCTGCCGATAGCCTCAAGCACACTGTCATTCATAGTTTGCGGATTAATGCTTATTCTTGTAGCGCCGTATTTTTTAATAACGGCAAGCTTTTCTTCGGTTATAGTATCAGGTCTTCCCGCCTCTACTGTATATTCACGAATGTTTGATAAATCAAAATTCGCTTTAACAGTTTCCATTATTTTTGCGATTTCTTCCGCCTCTAGTGAGGTTGGTGTTCCCCCGCCTATATAAACGGTTTCAAGGCGCAAATCAAGGCTCTTAGCAATTTTTGCAGTTATTTCGAGTTCCTTACAAAGAAACTGAATATACTGCGGTATTAACTTTTTGGCAGTCTTTACCGAATGTGATACAAACGAACAGTACGAGCACCTTGTCGGGCAAAAAGGAATAGAAATATATAGGCTAAAGGAATTGTATGCCGACAACGATGTAATATTATCCTCACATAAAAAAGTTTCCTTACACAAATTAAGTTTCTTGTCGCTAACCTTTAAAACATTTTTAAAATAATTATCGGTTTCGTCTTCGCCATCCTTTTTTACAAGGCGTGAATATAGCTTTGCAGGACGAACTCCTGTTAATATACCCCAATCAGAAGTAAGCCCAAAACCCGACTTTAAACATTCAAACAAGCTCAATGCAAGTTTAAGCTCATTTTCTTTTTCAATATTCTGAGCCTTTTTATCAATTAAAGCCTCATTACTGTAAATATTACCATTCAAATAAAGAGTTGATACCGCCTTGTCGCTATAAAGCTCTGTTACAGCCGAACATTCGCCAATAACAGCGCTATCAAAAAACTCTATTTTTTCAAACGGCAAAAAAATTCTTACCAGCTTTTCAAGCTCATATCTGAAATTATGATTAATAAAACAAAGATTCATAAAATTCCTTTACAAAAACGGATTATTTTCTTTTTCAAATTCTATAGTCGTAGGCTCTCCATGACCGGATAACACAGTAGTTGCACCGTCCAACAAAAACAGCTTATTTACAGAGCTTTTAAGCACATCAAAACTGCCACCCGGAAAATCTGTTCTACCGATAGACATATTAAATAAAGTATCTCCTGAGAACAGGACATCATCTATCAGATACGATACCCCGCCTACAGTGTGTCCAGGGGTAAATATTGTTTTAATTTTTATATCGCCAACTGTAATTTCCTTTTGGTCACCAAGTAAAATATCAGCCGAAAACGGCTCTAGGTGAGCGTGAAAACGGTCAGATAAATTAAAAGCCATATCACTGAGTGCAAAATTTTCCTTTTCGCCGATAGCGATATCAGTATCAGTGACATCCCGCAAGGATACCGCACCGCCGATATGGTCAAAATGAGCGTGGGTTAAAAGAATTAGTCTTTCTTTATCGCAGTTTTCAAGCAAAAAATTTTCTACCACTTTTGACTCAAACCCAGGGTCAATTACTATTGCCGCTACAGAAGTAGAAACCAAATAACAGTTAACGGCTATATGACCTAAAGTTATTACCTTAATTTCCATTTTTTCTCCAAATTTCAGTATCAAAAATTATGGTGACAGGACCGTCATTTACAAGTGAAACACTCATATCCGCACCAAATACACCCTCATCAACCTTTTTAATGCCAAGGTCTCTGAGTCTTTGACAATACAGTTTATAAAGGCGTTCTGCCTCTACAGGCTCCATTGCTTTTATAAAGGAGGGTCTGTTTCCTTTTTTGACATCGGCAAGCAAAGTAAACTGTGAAATTGCAAGCACCTCGCCGCCAACATCTAGAAGCGATAAATTCATCTTATCGTTTTCATCGCAAAAAATTCTGAGATTTGCAGTCTTTTTTGCTAAAATTTCTACATCCTCTACGGTATCGCCCTCGCCTGCGCCAAAAAGCACTAAAAAGCCCTCTTTACACTCGCCTACGGTTTTACCTTCAACCTTAACCGAAGCCGATGATACCCTTTGAATTACAGCTTTCATTAATTATTAATCCTTTCTACATTAAACGCACCGCTGATTTTTTCAATTCTTGCAATAATACTGCGAAGATGCTCAACACTCTCAGCACTTACTGTCACAGTAACCATACAGTTGCTGTCACGCAGTTCACGTGCGTTTATACTGTGAACGGGCACACGCATATTATTAATTGCATTCATAACGTCAATAACTATACCGTCGCGGTTGATAAACATTGCCTGAATGGTAGAGGTAAAACTCTCAGACTTTGTACCGTCCCAATAAGCATTAATCCAACGGTCAGGCTCCTCTGAGTGAGCAATATCGGTAGGTACATTATTACAGTCACGCTTGTGAATTGAAACACCGTGTCCGCGTGTAATAAAGCCGATAATATCGTCACCCGGAAGCGGCGCACAGCATTTTGAAAGCTTAATAAGACAGTTATCAATTCCCTCAACCACAACACCATCAGAAGATTTTGCCGCCCGACTCTCGTGAATAGGCACAATCTTAGGCACCTTTTGGGTAGCCTGCTTTTTATTGAAATCCTCTTTAATTCGGGTAATTAGCTTGGATAATGCCAATCCGCCATAGCCAATTGCTGCGAAAAATTCTTCTAAATTAGCAAAACGCAGTTTTTTAGCAAGCTCTTCGAGATATGGACTGAACTCCTCTTCGGGAATATCAATATCATTTCTTCTGATTTCTTTTTCAAAGTTAAGCTTACCTGCGGCAATATTTTCTTCGCGCTTTTCCTTTTTAAACCAAGAGCGTATTTTAGCTTTAGCCTGAGTAGTAACCGCAATATTAAGCCAATCTCTGCCCGGACCGTGACCCGCCTGATTAGTGGTGAGTATTTCAATAACCTCACCTGTTTTAATCTCGTGGTTGATTGGAACAATCCTACCGTCAACCTTAGCGCCTACCATTCTAATACCAACAGCCGAATGTATAGCAAAAGCAAAATCGACAATAGTAGCACCAACAGGCAGATTAATTACATCGCCCTTGGGGGTTACGGCAAAAACATCCTCTTGAGAAAGGTCAACCTTAATACTGCGAACAATATCGGTAGCATCCGCCGCTGTGGACTGACTGTCAAGAATCTGTCTAATCCAAGCCAAACGGTCTTCAAGGCTTTTATCATTTTTGGAGACGCCCTCTTTATACTTCCAATGCGCCGCAATACCGAATTCGGCAGTGTGATGCATTTCAAAGGTACGGATTTGAATTTCAAAGGGTATTCCTGCCCTGCTTATAACCGTTGTATGCAATGACTGATACATATTAGGCTTAGGGGTTGAAATATAGTCCTTAAACCTATTTGGAATAGGTCTGAACATATCGTGCATTATACCTA
>CAZNTP010000052.1:0-11088 GCA_964575985.1 uncultured Ruminococcus sp.
TTACCGTCCTGTACAGAACTGGAACGACGGTAAAACTCAGGAATATAAGGATCGTAAGGTTTACGATATTGCGGGCTCAAAGCTCACTCACGACGGCGTAAAGCCCGAAGAATGTGCTTGCGAGGAAAGCACTGCAGAGAGTGCAGATGCAACCTATCTTTTCACAACCGCAACCTGCCCTAACTGCAAGATTGCTTGCTCAATCTTAGATAAAGCAGGCGTAGCTTATGAAAAGCTACTTGCAAATGAACATGCAGAATTGGCGACCGAGCTCGGCATTAAACAGGCTCCTACACTTGTTGTTATTAAGGACGGTCAGGTTTCTAAGTTTGCAGGTGTTTCTGATATCAAGAAAATGCTTAATGTTTAATAATAAATTATAAAACAGGAATTATTAATATGTATGATATTATAATAGTCGGCGGTGGTCCTGCGGGACTGACCGCCGCCCTGTATGCTTGCAGGGCAAATAAAAGTGTTTTAATAATCGAAAAGGGTAGCTTCGGCGGTCAGATTACATACTCGCCTAAGGTGGAGAATATACCGGGCTTCGCTGAGGTTACGGGCAACGAGTTTGCCGAAAAGCTGGTTGAGCAGGTGCTCGGTCAGGACGCAGAGGTTGAATGCGCCGAGGTTTTGGAAATTAAAAACGGCGACATTAAAACCGTTGTTACCGATTCGGGCGAATTTGAGGCTAAAGCGGTTATTATTGCAACGGGCGCAAAGCACCGCCTTTTAGGTCTTCCTAATGAAGAAAACCTTATCGGCGAGGGTATTTCTTTTTGTGCTGTTTGTGACGGCGCTTTTTACGAGAATAAAACCGTTGCGGTTATCGGCGGCGGTAATTCCGCCTTGCAAGAAGCAATTTTGCTTTCAGACCTAGCCAAAAGGGTTTATGTGGTGCAAAATCTCGATTTCCTCACAGGCGAGCAGAAACTCCAAGACAAGCTAAATGATAAATCTAATGTTGAGATTATTTTAGGAAATACTGTTGAAAAGATTTTGGGCGAGAGCGAGCTTGCAGGTATTGAAATTAAAAATACGGCTACGGGCGATATTACTACCCTTAACCTTGACGGTATGTTCGTAGCGATAGGCTTAGTGCCTCAGAACGATATTTTCAAAAACACTGTAGCGCTTGATGAACGCGGTTACATAATTTCAGATGAATTTTGCAAAACTAATGCCGACGGTATTTTTGTTGCAGGCGACTGCCGTACAAAAACTATCCGTCAGGTAATAACTGCCGCGGGTGACGGTGCAGTTGCCGCACTTGCCGCTTGTGATTATGTTGATGATAAATAAAATTTAAAGGGGCTGCCCACTAAGATTAAAATGCACAAATAAGAAGCTTAGCTAGCACTGTTGGCTCCCTCTGACGAGGGAGCTGTCGAGTGAAACGAGACTGAGGGAGAGAAAAACTACATTGTTCGTAGAAAGTTTGCTATTTCTCTCCCTCCGTCACGTCTATGCCGCGCCACCTCCCTCGTCAGAGGGAGGCAAGTCTTGTGCAAATTGCTTTTAGTGGGACAGCCCCTTTTTTTAGTATAATTTACCGAGATGTGAAAAAAGACGGCAGCAAAGCTACCGTCTTTTTGTATGGGTATTTTTAGCTTATTATAGCTTTGTTAATTAAAACAAAACCGCGTATTCTGCCAAATACAATTTAAGGCGAATTAAATCTCTAATATCAACCTCGCTGTCACCGTTATAATCATAGCAAGCATCATTCTGTCCGTCTGCCAACAAATCTTTTCTTAACAAAACAAGCTCGGTTGATGATGGAAGTATAGAAGCTTCTATATTATCTTGACCGATAGCGGGGATTATCTCAGTTTCTTTTAAATCGCAATAAAAACATTTGCGGCATTTTACACCATTGGTTTTAGTGGTGGCAGAAAGTATATCAAACCATTCACTAATACGGTGATAATACCTGTCGGCAGAGGTCAAATAGGAATTGCCACTGGAAATTGATATGCTATTCCATTGCTCGCTTGTACCGCAGTAATAAACGGCATCAAGCTTCTCGCACCCATTAAACGCATAAGAACCTATACTTTTAATACCTTCAGGTATGTTTATGCTTGTAATGTTTTCACACAAAGCAAATGCATTTAGGCCAATGCTTGTAACACCGTCAGGTATTGTTATGCCCATAAGACTTTCACAATTATAAAATACACTTTCCTCGATACTTGTAATACTGTCAGGTAGGTTTATGTTTGTGAGGCTGTAGCATCCGGAAAACGCCCACTCGCCAATGCTTGTCACACCGTCAGGTATTGTTATGCTTGTAAGGTTAATGCCAGAAAACGCACTATCGCCAATGCTTGTGACACCGTCGGGTAGGTTTACGCTTGTAAGATTAGCGCAGCGGGCAAACGCATAATCTGCTATAGTTGCGACACCGTCGGGTATAGTATAAACCGTATCGGTTTTTTGGTTCGGATAGCATATCAGTGTTTCCAGGCTTTTATCAAATAATACGCCATCAACAGAGCAATAATGTTGATTATTTTTATCAACAGTTATGCTTGTAAGGTTATAACACCAATCAAACGCAAGCTCGCCTATATTTGTAACGCTATCGGGGATGTTTATGCGTGTAAGACCGGAATTATAAAACGCAAAATCGCCAATGCTTGTGACACTGTCGGGGAGATTTAAGCTTGCAAGGTTGTGACACGCACTGAACGCACTATTGCCTATGGTTATAACACCGTCAGGTATCGTTGTTGTAAGGTTGCGACACTCATAAAATGCATAATTACCTATGCTTGTCAGGTTATCCGGGAGGGTAACATTTGCAAGGCTCTCGCAATGTCCAAATGTATAATCACCTATACTTGTTAAGCTGTTGGATAGTGTTATATCTGCAAGGCTATAGCACTCATAAAACGCATAATCGCCCATACTTGTAACACTGTTGGGAAGGTTTACTTTTGTAAGGTTGTAGCAACCGTAAAACGCATATTCGCCTATACTTTTAACGCTAGCGGGTATGTTTATGCTTGTAAGGTTGTAGCACGAATCAAATGCTCTGTCGCCTATACTTGTAACACTATCAGGGATATTTATACTTGTAAGGCTATCGCAGTTTTCAAACGCACGATAACCTATACTTGTAACACCCTCAGGAATATTTATGCTTGTAAGGTTGGTGCAATAGGCAAAAGCAAACTCGTCTATACTTGTAACATTGTCAGGAATGTTTATACTTTCAAGGCTAGAACAATCCCTGAACACACCGTAACCTATACTTGTTAGATTTTTGGGGAGGGTTATATTTTCAAGGCTGGAGCATTTATAAAACGCATTCGAATCTATAATTGTGACGCTGTCGGGTAGTTTTACGTTTTTAAGACTTGTGCATTTATAAAATGCAGCACGGCCTATACTTGTAACATTTTCAGATATGGTTACACTTGTAAGGCTAGAGCACGAATCAAACGCAGAATTACCTATATATGTAACACTATTAGGAATTGTTACACCTGTAAGGCTGGAACAAGCCTTAAACGCACTACCGTCTATACTTGTAACAGGAAAACCGCCAAGCGTAGACGGGATTTCAATATCACCGCTAATTGATGTGTCAACATCAGTGATGGTAGCCTAAAATATATTTAATAGGGTCTATAAGAACATATTACCATTATAAAGCCTTAAATGCAAGATTTTTTATTTATATAAGGTGTAGAGCGAATAGAGATGCTCAAATGAGTTCTTAATATAAATATGAGATTGGTTGACAAAAATTAGCGTAACGGGTATAATAATTTTAATAAGACTTTCAAAATAGAAAAGAGCTTTTGAATGAAAAATATTCTTTATGTAGTTGTGCCTTGCTATAACGAGCAAGAGGTTTTGAGTGAAACCGCAAAAAGACTCAAGGCTAAAACAGAAGAGCTGATAAGGGCAGAAAAAATAAGTGCTGACAGCCGAATTCTTTTTGTGAATGACGGCTCTAAGGACAAAACCTGGGAAATAATCGAAAAGCTTCATAATGAGTGCTCAATGTTTTTAGGAGTCAATTTAAGTAAGAACAGAGGTCACCAAAATGCCTTACTTGCAGGGCTTATGGTTGCTAAGGAACGCGCTGATATCACCATTTCGATGGATGCCGATTTGCAGGATGATATTAATGCCATTGACGGTATGCTCGATAAGTATTATGAGGGCGCTGATATAGTTTACGGCGTGCGTTCTGATAGGCAGAAGGATTCGTGGTTTAAAAGGGTGACGGCAGAGGGCTTTTATAAGCTGTTAAGGTTCTTTGGCTCGGATACAGTTTTTAATCACGCAGATTACAGATTAATGTCAAAAAGGGCTCTTGAGGGACTTGCACGGTTCGGCGAGGTTAATTTATTCCTTCGCGGAATAGTGCCGATGATTGGCTATAAATCCGATGTGGTCTATTACGAGCGCAATGAGCGCTTCGCAGGTAAAAGTAAATACCCCCTTAAAAAAATGCTTTCTTTAGCGTGGGAAGGCATAACCTCGCTTAGTGCAAAGCCTATGCGACTTATAGCGGTCGCGGGTTTGTTGATATTTGTTATAAGCATTGGAATGATAGTTTACTCTTTTATAAGGGTGGCTATGGGGGCTACTGTTGCAGGCTGGGCGAGTGTGATTTGCTCTGTCTGGGCAATAGGCGGTCTTATTATGATATCCCTCGGTGTTATAGGCGAATATATCGGAAAAATTTATCTTGAAACCAAAGCCAGACCGAAATTTATTATAAAAGAAATATTGGATGATGAAAAATAAAAAAAGGGGCTGTAAAAAAACTAATTATAGTTTAATTGTGTATTCATTGAATATATGTAGGGACAGGCATCCTCGACTGTTCGCAAATTCATCGTAACTAACGGGCGTTCGGGGACGCACGACCCTACGATATATTATTTCGATTTGTTCATTAAACCATATTTTATATCTCAAATTAGATTATAAAAGCTTAAAAGTGCGTAAGAAGTTTGATTTTTTCACTTCTTACGCACTTTTATTATTTTGAGTTGCCTTATTTTATGGGCTTTTGAGAGCGTTGTGTTTTTTACAGTCCCTTTTTTTGTCCATAAGATAGTATTAATATGCTTCTAAAGTATAAGAACTAAGCTTTTTATTATTATCCCAACCGTTAGCATCGGCAGGGTAGTATATTATAGCATCATCGTTAAGTAAAAGGTCTCCGATTTCTGTAGGGGCATCGCCCAAGAATTTAAGCTCGGTAATACCTGAACTCATAAAAGCGTATGTTCCGACTGTGGTCACATTTTTAGGCACGGTAAGCTTATTTAATGCAGAACAACCAAAGAAAGCATAAACATCTATTGTCTGAAGTGCTTCGGGCAGCTCTATACTTTGAAGTGAGGTGCAACCCTCAAAGGACTTATTACCTATTTTTACTGTGTTTTTACTTAATGCTACATTTGTAAGTTTTTTGCAGTTAAGGAATGCCATTTCCCATATTTCTGTAACGGTGTCGGGAACGGTTATGCTTTCAATTTCACTGGATGCAAAACAGCTTAAACCTATAATTTTCACAGGCTTGCCGTCTATTTTTTCGGGTATTTCGGGATTTTTCTCATCCCCTAAATAGATATTAAGCATTATATATTCATCTTTAACTGCGACATAGCTGTATTCTTCATACATATTAATTTTAGAATTGTTTTTATTATTGGAGTTTTCCTTCTCTGCGGTATCGTCGCAACCGATAAGGGTACACAAAACCAAAACAGTTAAAAGCAGGAACAAAATTTTTTTCATTTAGGACACCTCGCCATTTTTTAAGGCTATTATATCATAAAAACAATAAAGTGTAAATATGAAAAAAGGAGTGACAACGTTTATGCTGTCACTCCTTGGGTTTAAGAAAGGGTTATAAAACCGTAGCTTTCAAGGATACTGAAATATTTTGCAAGCCTTTCATAAAGCGGATGCGCCTTTTCACCAAAATACTCATCAACACTTTTACCAATCTCGGTTATATCCTTCTCGCCGTCAATTAGCGGCCAGACAAAGCTGCCCATTTCATCAAGATGAATATAACTGATTTTAGGTTTTCTAAAAAGCTTTTGTGCTATTCGATTGAAAATGCCTTTGTTTTCAATCTCAAGAGTCACAATTCCGTTTTCGTCGGCGGACCAACCGATATCAGCTTTTCTTGAAGGCTTTTTATCAAGAAAATTTCTGTTGTCGTGTTTTTTACTCATAGCTTATTTACTGCGCTTTTTCCAAAGAGTAAATTTGAGAAGGGTAAGAATAATAATTCCAAAGAGCACCAAACCGCCGATATTTGAAACGGTAGTGGGGATATATTTTGAAAGATCGATAAGCTCACTTACACCAAATACTGCGAGTAAAGCCAAGGCAATACCAACAAGACCTTCGCCTGCTATCATACCAGAGCAGAAGAGGATACCGTCGTTAACGATAGCGTCCTTTTCTTCCTTATCCTTTTTAAGCTTATCAAGTCCTAAACGAACAAGACCGCCAACCATAATGCAGGCATTAAGCTGAACAGGAAGATATACGCCTATTGCAAAGGGGAGCACGGGAATACCGATAAGCTCAACCACGATAGCAATAAATACGCCTGTGAATACGAGTGCCCAAGGAAGATTACCGCCCATAACACCCTCAATGATAAGCTTCATAAGTGTAGCTTGAGGCGCTGCCAATTCATCAGTACCGAAGCCCCAAGCCTTATCAAGCAGATAAAGTGTACCGCCGATAGCCAAAGCCGCCGCTACAACACCAATAATTTCTGCAATCTGCTGTTTTTTAGGCGTAGCGCCGAGCAGGTAACCTGTTTTAAGGTCCTGTGAGGTGTCGCCTGCAATAGCCGAAACAATACAGATAATAGAGCCTATAGCAATGGCGCTCGCCATTCCTGCAACACCGTCACTGCCTGTGAATTTAAGAATAAGTGTTGCAATAAGAAGTGTTGCAATTGCCATACCTGAAACGGGGTTGTTACTGCTTCCAACAAGGCCTACCATTCTTGAAGAAACGGTAGCAAAGAAGAAGCCGAACACAACAATAATAACTGCACCGATAGGATTTACAGGGATTGCAGGAACAATCCAGATAAGAAGTGTAAGTAGCAAAATAGATATAAGAACGGTTTTGATACTTAAATCCTTGGCAGTACGCTCGGTAGAAGCCGCGCCTGCGCCCGACATACTCTTCATAGCGCCGCTAAAGGTTTTAATAATAAGCGGCAAAGATTTAATGAGGCTTATAATACCGCCTGCCGCCAATGCGCCCGCACCTATATATCTTATATATGAACTCCATATACCGCTAGCGCCGCTTTCAGCAAAAATTTCGCCGATAGTAGCGTCTACACTCGGGTACAGAACACTGTTCTCACCAAAAAGAACGATAAGGGGAATAAGTACCAACCAGCTAAGCACGCCGCCTGCAAACATAAATGAGGCAATACGCGCACCGCAGATGTAGCCTACGCTCATTACAGCAGGATAAATCTGTGTGCCGATTTCGCCGGCATAACCCTTGACTCTGCCTGAAACCTCGCCTGAAACTACTTTTAAGCCGTCAATAATAAATTTAAAGAGTGCCGCAAAGCCCATACCTGCAAAAACGGTTGAAGCATTTGCTCCGCCCTTTTCGCCTGCAAGAAGCACCTCTGCACAGGCAGTACCCTCGGGATAAGGCAGTGTGCCGTGCTCTTTAACAATAAGTGCATTTCTGAGCGGCACCATAAAGAATACACCTAAAAGACCGCCAATAAGGGCAATAAGTGTAATTTCAAGGATGTCAGGCTTGTCCATTTTGCCCTCGGCTGCCCAAAGGAATAGGGCGGGAAGGGTGAAAATAGCGCCTGCTGCTAGGGACTCACCTGCAGAGCCTACGGTCTGTACGATATTACTTTCAAGAATGGAGTTTCTGCGCATAATTATGCGAATAACGCCCATTGCAATAACTGCTGCGGGAATTGATGCTGAAACGGTCATACCAACGCGCAGTCCCAAATACGCGTTTGCGGCTCCAAATATTACCGAGAGAAGTATACCCATAACGATTGAGGTAACCGTAATTTCGGGGGTAACCTTTTCAGCCGGAATATAAGGCTTGAATTCTGTTTTGTTGTCCATAATCTCTCCAATCCGTCAGAAAACATTCTGACTGTAAAATTCATATAATTCTATCATATTTAAAGCGCTTTTGCAACTTTAAATTTATTTACATTTTGCTAAAATTTTAAGCAACAGCTTATACATCTGCTCGGTAGAAGAAATACTCAGTCTTTCATCCACCGTGTGAATGTCATAAGTCTTAGGTCCTACCGATATGCAGTCAAAGTCTTTTATGGCATCTGCAAAAACTCCGCATTCAAGACCTGCGTGTATTGCCTCTACCTTGGGTATAAAGCCAAATTGTTCGCTAAAGCAGTCTTTATACAAATTAACAAGTGTGGAATTTGGGTTAAACTCCCACGGTGGATAGTGTCCGCCCGTTTTAATCTCACAGGGTATAGAGTCATAATAAGCAATAAGCTTATCTTCTAGGAATTTTAGCGCCGTCTTTTTATTGCTTCTTAAAGCTGAGCCGAAAATGACTTTATCCTCCTCGGTTTTAAGGATGCCTAAATTCAGCGAGGTTTCAACAAGTCCTTCAATTTCGGCGCTCATTTCTACCACACCGTTTGGGATGCATAGCAGTGTGCGGATAAGAGCGTCCTTAATTTCTGCTAAAGTATCATATTCGCCCTCGCTACCGACAGCAATGGTGGCAGTAAACTCGGGCTCACGGTGGGAAATTTCGGTTTTTATAAGCTCAATGTATTTTTTAGCCTCAGTTGTCAGCTTTAAAGGCTCGGTTGTGCAAAGCTCTATTTCTGAGCTTTTAGGAATAGCATTTCCCTTGTCACCGCCGTTTATGGCTATAAGCTCAAAATCGCAACAGTTATTAAGGTGATTTAAAACTCTGCCTGCCAGAATATCTGCATTTACTCTGCCGCAGTTTATCATAACTCCCGAGTGACCACCCTGAAGTCCGCTAAGGGTTATTGCTATCTTAGTGCCAAGGGTTTTAAGCCTTTTAAAAGGAACAGTGGATTCAAAATCACTGCCGCCCGCGCAGGAAACTGTGATAATATCCATATCCTCAGAATCAAGGTTAATCATTTTTTTAGCAGAAAGTATGCTTTTGTCAAGAGCGCCTGCGCCTATAAGACCTATTTCCTCGTCGGTGGTAAATACCGCTTCAATAGGTGGATGGGAAATTTCACTGCTGTCCAAAATGCTCAGTATCATAGCAACGGCAATTCCGTTATCTGCGCCGAGTGTTGTATCCTTGGCCTTTAAGAAGTCCCCATCGATGTAAAGCTCTAAACCGTCCTTTAAAAAGTCGATTTTGCTGTTTTCGGTCTTTTGGCAGACCATATCGAGATGTCCCTGTAAAATTACGGGCTCAGCATTTTCGAGACCTAGAGTACCGTCCTTAAATATTACAACATTGTGTGCCTTATCTTTTACGGCTTTAAGGGAATGCTTTTTTGCAAAATTCATACAGTAATCTGCAATCCCTACCATATTGCCTGAGCCTCTTGGAATAGCGCTTATTTCATAAAAATATTCGAAAACTTTTTTTGCTTCGGGTGAAAATGTTAAAGACATAATTTACTCCTGATTTCTTTTGTGATTTTTAAATATATATTTTGATGCTGCTGTTACAATAACAATACCAAGCGACAGCGCAACTGCTAACTGCAAAGTGTAAATTGCTTTTGATAAAAACAGTTCTTGGTTTCCGCTTAATGCATAGGTGGTGGTGTAATACATAGCACCGCCGGGTACTAAGGGAATAAGGGTTATAATACAAAAGGTGCTGGCAGGGGTTTTCATTATTCTTGCGAGTATTTCGGCATAGGCGGTACTGCAAATTGCTACCAAGAAATAACTGAGAGGCTCGCTGCCAAAGAGTTGCTCAAATACTAAAAACAGTCCCCACGAAAGCATACCGCCAAGCGCCGCCCAAAAAAGCTTTTTGCCCCGTATGTTAAACAGAAAACCAAAGCCTAATGTTCCGAAAAAGGAGGCTATTAACTGAATTAAAGCATCATAAAAATTCATCAGGCTACACCTCCGAATATAAATACCGATATTATATATCCGCAGGCAATGGCAAGGGCTAAAAGAACGGCTTCAATAAGGCGTAAAACCCCCGAAATACTGTCCCCTGCGAAAAGGTCGCGAAGTGAGTTGGTAAGGCCAACTCCCGGGATTAAGGTCATAATATTTCCTATTATAATATGGTCAATATTTGATATAATACCTGTATTTTTGCAAATTATCGCAACAGAGCAGGCAAAAAGGGAAGAAATAAACCTTATAAGCAGTTTGTTAGCGTTAAGCTTTGCAAAAAAATTGCCTATTATGCCCACAAGCAGTCCTATAAACAATGAAATTACAAATTCTATAGCGTTTCTGCCGCCGAAAAAGAGGTAGAACGAGCCTGCGACAATTGCATAAAATATAAAAATAACAAATGGCTTGTAGGTGGGGGTTTCCTTGATTCTTTTAATTTCATCGACTATTTGTGTAAGCTCGGGCTGTTCTGAACAAAGCTTTCTTACAAGGTTGTTAAGCGCGTGAACCTTTTCTATATTGGTGCCTATTTGCCCTATGCGGCGGGTGTGGGTTTTTATAACCCCGTCATTACTTTCTACCGATATTATAATATTTGAGGTGGTGGCGAAAATATCTGCTCTGCCCATACCGTAAGCCTTGCAAATGCGCATAGCGCTTTCTTCCACACGGTATATTTCGGCACCCGATTCAACCATCATTTCAAGTATTTCCAATATATAGGACAGTAATCTGCTTGTATCTGTTTTTGTCATTTTATCACCACTTTTAAAATGCAATAATACCTTAGTAGTATAACATATAAAAGAAATATTGGCAATAAATAAAACCGAACACCTACAATAAATTCGACCAAAAAACAATTTTTCCAAGAAAATAAAAAAATATCTTGACATTGTTCCTTTCGTGTGGTATATTATTTAGGCGCTTGAAAATGCTGGTGTAGCTCAGTTGGTAGAGCAGC
>CAZNTP010000053.1:0-633 GCA_964575985.1 uncultured Ruminococcus sp.
TGATGCCATTTTAATTTCCTCCATAATTTTTATTTTAGTTTAGTTTTTTAAAAAGTTTAATTATTCTGCTGCGGAATCGTCTTTATCAACGATAGCCTGTACAGCGCGTGCGAAAGCTGCGATAGGTGCCTGGAAAGCGCCAAGAACTGTAGCAAGGAGAACCTCCTTGGAAGGCAGCTTTGCAAGAGAATCGATAGTTGCAACATCTACAACCTTACCGTCAAGGAAACCTGACTTAACCTTGAAGTTGTCGTGAGACTCTGCGAATTTGCAGAGAATTCTTGCTGCTGCGGTATAGTCCTCATTAGAAAGGGCGATAGCAGTAGTACCCTCAAGAACAGAATTCATATCCTCTAGGTCAGTACCCTCAATAGCGCGGCCCAAAAGTGTATTCTTAACTACGAAATAGTCAACACCTGCTTCGCGAAGCTCCTTACGGAGAGCTGTATCATCAGCAACGTTGATACCCTTATAGTCAACTACAACACCTGTAACTGCTGCTGAGAGCTTTTCAGTTAAAGCTGCAACCTGCTGTTGTTTTTGTTCTAAAACCAATGCGTTTGGCAATGTGATTCACCTCCAAAACAATAAAAACAATAAATGCCTGCTCCAAGACATAAGGAACAGGCATAA
>CAZNTP010000053.1:643-10806 GCA_964575985.1 uncultured Ruminococcus sp.
AACGTAAAAAAATGTTAAATTTAAGCACGCACCTCGGTAGGCGATAAACTTACGGCAAATGCCACCTACTGTCTTTGGATTGCAACAAGGGGATTATACACCATAAAAATAAAAAAGTCAATAGTTTTTGAAAAAATATTTTTTATATGGATTGACAACTGAAATCGGCGGTGCTATAATTTAAAACCGAAATTGAGCCTAATACCTTTAATTGACTCAAAACTATTTTGGGAGATGTTTTGATTGAACATATTACTTTCAGTGTCCGTAGCCCTTTTGGCAGGACTTATTATGACAAGACTTTTTAAACCTTTTAAATTGCCCGATGTTACGGCATATTTAATTGCAGGTGTTTTGATAGGACCTTACTGTATAGGCGCCTTGAAGATAGGCGGTCTTGGCTTTACCACAATGGAAGCGGTAGAGGCCTTAGGTCTTGTTTCAAGTGTCGCTTTAGGCTTTATTGCTTTTTCTATAGGCAGTGAATTTCGTTTAGAAGAGCTTAAAAAAACAGGTAAGCAGGCGTTTGTAATAGGTGTAGTACAGGCTTTGGTAGCAACCCTTTTTGTTGACCTTGCTTTACTCTGCGTTTTTTGGCTTTTACCCGAAAAAATAACCGTTCCGCAGGTTTTGGTGCTGGGCGCTATAGCAACCGCTACCGCGCCTGCCGCAACACTTATGGTTGTGCGTCAGTACAAAGCGCACGGTCCTTTAACTAAGTTGCTTCTTCCTATAGTTGCTCTTGACGATGCGGTTGGTCTTATCGTTTTCGCGGTTTCCTTCGGTATTGCTAAAACACTTCTTAGCGGCAAGGCAGATTTAATTTCAATTATAGTAAATCCGCTTGTGGAAATTGTTTGCTCCTTAATATTGGGCGCTCTTATGGGTGTTGTGCTGACTTGGCTTGAAAAAATGTTCCATTCAAACACAAACCGTCTTAATATGACGATTGCCTTTGTATTTTTAACCGTTGCGCTTTCAATGCTTGATTTCCATATAGGACAGATTCATATAAGCTTTTCTTCACTGCTTGTTTGCATGATGCTTGGCACTGTATTTTGCAACATCTGCCCGTTATCTGAAGACCTTATGGGCCGCGCAGATAAATGGACCTCACCCTTGCTTGCAATTTTCTTTGTAATCAGCGGTGCTGAATTAGAGCTTAGTGTCTTTACCGATTTAGCAATTGTGGGTATTGGTATTGTATATATTCTTTTCCGTTGCCTTGGTAAATATGTGGGTGCACTGGTAAGTGCTATTGCTACTAAGTGCGAGCCTCAAATCTGCAAGTATTTAGGTGTTACCCTTTTCCCACAGGCAGGCGTTGCGCTCGGTATGTGCGGAATAGTGGCTTCCTCGACCGAGTTTGGCGGTCAGGGAGTATTAATAAGAAACATAACCCTTTTTGCCGTACTTATTTATGAGCTTGTAGGACCATTACTTACAAGGCAGGCACTCGCCGCCGCAGGCGAAATTAAGCCTATTCCTCATGAGGTTAAAAACCGCCGACAGACAAAATTACAAGAGGCTAAAAATAAATAGTTATAAAGTTAAATTCCTCTCTGCTGACTGCAAAGAGGAATTTTTATTTTATGGGAAATTTGTTTTTAATTTCAGAAACACCGCATATATAGTTTAAATCAACATTATAAAATTTAGCTAATATAATAAGACTATCCATAGGTATTCGGCTTTTGCCAAGCTCGTAATCTGAATAGGTTTTTTGACCAATGTTTAATATTTCTGCTATTTTTGATTGATTCAAGTCATTGTCTTCCCGTAAATCGCGAATACGCGTTATAATTTTCATAGCCTATTCTTCCGTAATTTCAAATAATTCATTTGGTGTGCAATTAAAAAGCAAACACATAGTTTCTATATTTTCATATTTAATAGATTTGGTTTGATTATTTACCATTTTGCTAAAATTTTGGTAACTCATACCAAGTTGTTTATAAAGCCAGTATTTTGTTTTGCCATTTTTTTGTAAAAGTTCCAAAGCTTTTAATTTAATCATAAGGTATTTCCTCACTATCTAATGTTATAATGAGATAATATCTTATTTTTTCTCTTTACATATAGACTATTGCATTATATAATGTAATAGTCTATAAAGGGGTGATAATATGGAAAAGGTAACTTGTTGGTATTGCGAGCATTATGATATACTTTACAGAATGTTTGTTAAGAATTATGTGGATAGTGGTTTAGGTGTGTGTCTTAAAACGAATGAATGCTGTGAGCGGGGAAAGGCCATTTGCGAAAGCTTTAAACTAAGACAAGGATTGCATACATTAAAATGGTATCCTGGTAAAACGGGAAAATGGTAACAAAAAAGGGTGTTTCGCATTGCGAAACACCCTTTTATTTATTAATTATGAATAACTCGGCTCTATAATCTTTTTAACCTTGAACTGACCTACAGCGTATTTGTTAATGTCGGTCTTGAGGTCTTTTGCGTATTCTTCAATTTCCTTTTCAAAGTCCTCATCTGCGATTAGGTGGCGAATGGTCATATCAAGAGTTTCAAGATAATAGGGGTCTGCGCTGATATCCTGTTTAACTGCGAGCACAAGACCTGCATCGTCTGCAAGCTCGATAACCTTAATGTCACCGATGGTCATTGCTTTAACGTCTTCATAATAGTCAGCAGCATAGCCTGTATCCTCGGCACCTATAATGCTTGCGTATTCGTCGATAGGCTTAGATTCTTCGCTTTCCTCGTCGGTAGCCTCTTCTGTAGTGTTTTCCTCGGTTTCTTCTATTTCGTTATATTCGTTATAAATGTCCTTAAAGGTTTTGCTACCGTCATTTAGTGAAGTCACATAACCGTCAAACTGGGTTTTGAGAGCGGTTTTATCAGTGTCGGTCATTTCACTGGTGTAGCTGCCCGAAAGAATATTTGCGGTGATGAAGTTTTCGGTCATCTTGGTCTTGATGTCCTCAGCAGATATAGCCTTTTCACCCTCGGCGCCGTAAAGATGCTCAAAATAGGTTTCTGCATAATAAGAATCCTTCATATACTGCTTGTATGTAGCCTCGCCTACGCCGTTGGGCTCAAAGTAAGCCTGATAGCCGTAGCTTGACCAATAGTATGTAGCATACATTTCTGCATTGTTTAAATCCTCCTCAGAGGGTTCAATTTCATTTTCCTTGCAAAGAATTTTATATGCCGCAACGGTCTTTAAGTTGTCAAGAGCGGTGTCCTCAACCCAAGAAACAAAGTCTTTGTCATCAATTTTTTTGGAATAATAATCGATTTCCTGTTGCTGTTCTTCCTCGGTCAGTTCTTCATAAACCTTGGACTTTGCCTCAGAATCAGCATTTATAAGAGCACACATATAATAAGCAGATGTGAACTCAACATCACCGATAGTAACGGCAATTTCATCCTTTTTATGACAGCCTGCAAAGGAAAGCACCATTAAAAGTGCAAGGGTTAAAGCGATTAGTCTTTTAAAGCTTTTCATTTTTTACCTCCGTATTTAACAAAAAGTTAAATTACAACAAATTATTAAATCTATTATATAACAACTGACCTGAAATGTCTATAGTTAATTTGTAAATTAACGGTTTTTTTGGTTGACACCTCGCAAAATATATAGTAACATAATCTAAAGGTGATTATTAAATGAATAAGTATAAAACCCTTTTATCTAATACCTTGCTTATAAGTATGGGTACCTTTGGTTCAAAGATACTTGTTTTTTTAATGGTAAGGTTTTATACCGATTATCTTACCCCATCGGATTACAGTACGGCGGACCTTATTGCACAAACGGCAAATCTTTTATTTCCGCTTGTGTCTCTTGGAATAACCGAGGGCGTTTTCCGCTTTGTTCTGGACAGTAATACCAACAAAAAAAGTGTTTTCACATACGGTACGCTGGCAATTACTGCGGGAGCTCTGCTCTTTTTTGCGATAGTTCCGTTACTTCGCTTTGTGGAAGATTTTCACGGCTTTATGTGGCTTATTATTCTTTACACAATGGCAATGTCCTACCACTCGCTTTGCGCGCAGTTTATAAGAGCAGAGGGCAAAACCGCGCTTTTTGCCGTTCAAGGAATAATAAATACTGCTTTGGTTATAGCCCTTAATATTCTGTTTTTAGCAGTCTTTAATATGGGCGTTACGGGTTATGTTCTGTCGGTAGTAGTAGCAGACGGACTTTCTACTGTATTTTTAATTTTCAAAGAAAAGCTATGGCGAAATCTTACCCTAAAGCTTCAAAAATCCGTACTAGTACAGATGCTTAAATACAGTATACCGCTCATTCCTACCACAGTTTTTTGGTGGATTACCAGTGTTTCGGACAGATATATGGTAAACGGCTTTATAGGTAGCGAGGCTAACGGAATTTATGCTATATCCTATAAATTGCCGACACTTCTTACCATTGTATCGAGCGTGTTTATGCAAGCCTGGCAGTTTTCGGCAGTTACCGAGGCTGAGGGTGACAGCAAGGAACATTCTGAATTTTTCGGCAATGTCTGGGGCTCGTTCCAAGCGGTTATGTTTTTGGCAGGTGCTGTAGTTATAGTGCTTGCAAAGCCTGCTATGAAGCTGCTCACAACCGAGGAGTTTTACGGTGCGTGGGAATATATACCGCTTTTGGCAGTTTCTATGGTATTTACCGCATTTAATTCCTTTGTGGGCACCGTTTATGTGGTGACCAAAAGGAGCAATATTTCATTTATAACCGCCTTTATGGGCGCGGCGATAAATATATTACTCAATTTAGTGCTTATACCGTCACCCTTAGGAGTTCAGGGCGCGGCAATAGCAACGGTTATAAGTTATGTGGTTGTTTTCATAATCCGCGCGGTTAATTCGCAAAAATATATTCCGTTTAGTCTTTACGGCGGTCATATTACAGTAAACACGGTCATAATTTTTGTAGTAGCGGTTATTATGATTTTATCCCCTCGGTATTGGATAGCGTTTGAGTCTATAGCTTTAATATTAATGGTAATAATAAATTATAGATTTTTAAAAGTATGTGCCGAAAAGGTTTTATCACCGGTTATCAGGCGCATTAAACGGAGGTAATTATGTTTAATTTTTTATGGAACAGTCTACCCGGAAAAATTTTAATGACACTTTTGGTATCAATGGTGCCTGTAATTGAGCTTAGAGGCGCAATACCGATAGCCACAGGTGCAGGACTATCCCCCTGGATTGCTATTCCTGTAGCTATTGTAGGAAATTTATTGCCCGTACCATTTATTATTTTATTTATAAAGAGAATTTTTGCTTGGATGCGTAAAACAAGCCCTAAGCTTAACGGCATTGTTGACCGTATGGAAGCCAAGGCAGAAAAAAACAAGGAAAAGGTACTCCGCTATGCATTTTGGGGCTTGGCAATCTTTGTTGCAATACCTCTTCCCGGAACAGGCGCCTGGACGGGTGCTCTGGTTGCCGCTATGCTTGATATGCCCCTTAAAAAAGCCTTTCCGTCTATCGCGATAGGTGTTTTAGGCGCGGGAGTTATAATTTCCTTTGTTAGCTACGGCGCGGCGGCGCTTATTTTCGGTTAGATTGCGGTCATTCAAAAAAAGGATGTGTAAAAATGTTATTATTTATTCTAAGACATGGCGACCCGATTTATTACCCTGACAGTCTTACTGAAAAAGGTCATTTGCAGGCGGCGGCGCTGGCGAAGCGGTTAGCCTTATACGGCATAGATAAGCTTTACACCTCACCCTTAATAAGAGCAAGGCAAACTGCAAAACCAACCGAAATATTACTTAACAAAACCGCTCGGGTTGAAGAATGGGCAAGCGAAAGTAAGGCTGCAGAAAGCTTTTGTATGAATGATAATGGAACTAACACCTGGATATTCCACAGCTCACTTAAAAACCGAATGCGTGAGCCGTCTGTTATTGAGCGGGGACTTAAATGGTATGAAGACCCTATGTTTTCCACAATTAACGGAAAAGAGGGATATGAAAGACTGCTTGATGCGTCGGACGAATTTTTAGCCCGTCATGGCTTTATTCATGATAGGATTAATCATCGCTACGAAGCTGAAAATTCAAACGACGAGCGTATTGCGATGTTTTGTCACCAAGGCTTTGGATTGTCTTGGCTTGGAACCATGCTTGATATTCCTCTGCCTACTGCGTGGACTACTATGGATTTTACTCACACAGGTATGACGGTTGTGGAATTTGCACCGGATAAAAACGGTTGGTGTATTCCCCGTATTCTGACTCTTTCGAATGATTCGCATTTGTACCGTGAGGGATTGCCCACCAAATATAACAACTATCTGTATTTTTAGGGCTTGACAAAAGAACTCTAATATGTTAAATTGTTTAAAAAGATAGAGGCGCGATTTGCTATCAGTAGCTTTTGGATGTTAATTTCGGCAGAAAGATGTCAAAAGTGAAAGGAGCGGTCGCCGAAAGCGGATGTCGGCGGGCATTTGGCTTGGTAATTCGGAATAATATCTGTCTTACTGTCGCTTTTGCGGAGAGCTATCGAAAACAGAACCTTTGGTGCGTATTCTATTTTTATGCGTATTTTTTCTGATTTTTGGTAGCCGAGCAATCGGCTATTTTTTATTGTATTTTGGAAAAGGAAGTATTGAAAATGAAAAAAACAGTTTTTGAAGGTATGGCAACCGCCCTTGTTACACCAATTACCGAAAACGGTATTGATTATGAGGCTTTTGGTAAGCTTATTGATTGGCAGATTGACGAGGGGATTGACGGTCTTGTTATCTGCGGCACAACGGGTGAGGGCTCAACCCTTACTGACGATGAGCACAAAGAGGCTATTAAGTTTGCAGTAGAGCGCGCGAACAAAAGGGTGCCCATTATTGCAGGCACAGGCTCTAACGATACTGCTTATGCTTTAGAGCTTACAGAATACGCCTGCCAGGTTGGTGCTGATGCAGTTCTTGTTGTAACCCCTTACTATAACAAGGCTACACAGAACGGTCTTATTAAAATGTTCACACTTATTGCAGATAAATCCACCGTTCCTGTTATTCTTTATGATGTTCCCTCAAGAACAGGTGTTGGTATGACACCTAAAACTGTAGCCGCTCTTGCAAAGCACCCCAATATTGTAGCAATAAAGGCGGCAAGCGGTAATATTTCTCAAATTGCGGAAATTGCTGCTCTTTGCGGTGATGATATAGACATTTATTCGGGTAACGACGACCAAGTAATACCCATTATGTCATTAGGCGGCAAGGGTTGTATTTCGGTGCTTTCAAATCTTTTGCCAAAGGAAAGCTCACTTATGTGCAAAAAGTTCGCACACGGTGACGTTAAGGGCGCCTGCAAAATGCAGCTCGAATATCTACCCCTTATAAACGCTCTCTTTAGCGAGGTTAACCCCATCCCTGTAAAAGCGGCTATGGCTAAAATGGGCTTTTGTGAGGATTATTTAAGAATGCCTCTTACTCCTATGGAGGAAGCAACACGCGAGGTACTTTATAACGAAATGAGAAAAGTCGGTATTAATATATGATTTGTGACAATGTTTCAGTAAACGAAAAGGGACACCTTACCTTTGCGGGTCTTGATACTGTAGAATTAGCCGAAAAATACGGCACACCCCTTTATCTTATGGATGAAAATCTTATAAGAGAGCGTGTCCGCGTTTATAAAACTGCAATGGCTAAGCATTTCCCCGAAAATTCTGTTCCTGAATTTGCAAGCAAGGCATTTTCTACCAAGCAGATTTACAGAATTATGGCAGAAGAGGGCGCAGATATTGATGTTGTGTCCTGCGGTGAAATTTATACTGCTGTGCTTGCAGGCTTTCCTATGGAAAAGGCATATTTTCACGGCAACAACAAGACTGACAGTGATATAGAATTTGCAATAGACAGCGGCGTAGGATTCTTTGTTATTGACAATGAAGAGGAAATGTTTGCCCTTGACCGCATTGCAAAGGAAAAGGGTATAACCCAAAAGGTGTTGCTCAGAGTAACCCCCGGTATTGACCCTCATACACATAAAAAGATTTCTACAGGCTCGGTAGAATCAAAGTTCGGTATTGCGATAGAAACCGGTCAGGCGGCAGAGGCGGTAAAAAAACTGCTTTGTCTGTCCTCCTTAGAGCTTGTCGGCTTTCATTGCCATATAGGCTCACAGATTTTCGAAAGCGAGCCTTTTATTACGGCTTCCCAGATTATGCTTGCATTTATTAAAGATATTAAGGATGGCCTCGGCTATACCGCTTCAATGCTTAATCTCGGCGGCGGCTTCGGTGTTCGTTATGTTGAAAGCGACCCCACTATTGATTATGCCGAAAAAATCGGCGAGGTGGCAGAGGCTATAAACAGTCAGTGTATGGAACTGAACCTTAGTGTACCTATAATACATATGGAGCCCGGCAGAAGCTTTGTGGCAGATGCGGGTATGACGCTTTATACAGTAGGTACTGTAAAGGAAATCAAGGGCTATAAAAATTATGTTTCTATTGACGGCGGTATGGCGGATAACCCGCGCTTTGCTCTTTATGAATCTGAATATACCGTAGTTTTGGCGTCCCGCGCTAATGAGCCGGTAAATTACACCGCCACCGTTGCAGGCAGATGCTGTGAATCGGGTGACCTTATAGGTGAGGATTTAAAGCTGGCGAAGCCCCAAAGAAATGAAATTTTAGCGGTTCTTACAACAGGCGCTTATAACTACTCAATGGCTTCGAATTATAACAGAATTCCCCGTCCTGCAGTTGTTATGCTCAGAGACGGTAAGGATTATCTGGCTGTAAAACGCGAAACACTAGAGGATATTTGCAGATTAGACATTTAAATAAAAAAGAATAAAGAAAAAATAACAAATAATAAATCAGGTGTTTTGGCGAAGCCAAAACGGATATATTTGTTTCGCTATGCGAAACACCATTTTTTTCTTTATTCATTATTCTTTCTTATTTATTATTTAGAAGCTTATCGGGGTGATAATATGGTAAATATCGGTAATGATTGGGATGCTATTTTAGCAGACGAATGGGAAAAGCCCTATTATAAAAATTTACGTAGCTTTCTTAAAAAGGAATATTCGACTCAGCGGATATACCCTCACATGAACGATATTTTTAACGCCCTTAAATACACCTCTTTTGAGGATACAAGGGTTGTGATTATCGGTCAGGACCCGTATCACGGCTACGGCCAGGCGCATGGGCTTTGTTTTTCGGTAAAGCAGGGTGTTACACCGCCGCCATCTCTTAAAAATATATTTAAAGAACTGGGTGACGATTTGGGTGTTCCCATAAAAAGCCACGGTGAGCTTACCGATTGGGCGAGACAGGGGGTATTGCTTCTTAATGCAGTGCTTACCGTTCGTGAGGGTCAACCCACAAGCCACAAGGGAATGGGTTGGGAAACCTTTACCGATAGAGTAATAGACGAGCTTAATAAAAAAACTACCCCCGTAGTTTTCTTGCTTTGGGGCGCTTATGCTCAAAAAAAGGCTGAAATCATAACCAACCCCATACATAAAAAATTGGTTTCGGTGCATCCAAGCCCTTTATCTGCAAGCAGAGGTTTTTTTGGTTGCAGGCATTTTTCAAAGACTAACGAAATTCTGGAAAAAAGCGGTCTAGAAGCTATAAAATGGTAATAGTTGACATTTTTCGCCTTTTGTGTTACGATAAATAAAAATAAAAGGTGGGTGTTACTATGAAAATTTCGGGTGTTGTAAGACCGGTAGATAAAATGGGACGTGTTGTAATCCCAAAAGAAATCCGAAAGCAGTTAAAGATAGAAAACGATGTTGACAGCTTTGAGGTTTTTTTAGACGGTGATACCGTTTTATTAAAGAAATATCAACCGTCCTGTATTTTCTGCGGCGGATTGAAAGAAAGTGTTGACTTTGAGGGCTATAATGTTTGTACCGAGTGTATAGCCAGGCTTCAGAGCTTAAAGGAAGAACTCGAAGAAATTTAATAAAAGTTTAAGAGGCTGTTCGCTTAAAAATGCTTTAAGTGAACAGCCTCTTTTTTCATTTTAAATATGAGTCGGTCGGTAAGCCGAGTTCTGTCGTGGACGGTTATCTATCTAGATGAGGGATTGCTCCCATCACTCAAGCCGCTTTTCGTGGCACATCGGGCAAATGTATAGCCACAGTCAGCGTTGCTCCGAATAGGGTTTACAGGGTCTTGACGTTCCCGTAAGACCGGTGAGCTCTTACCTCGC
>CAZNTP010000054.1:0-10664 GCA_964575985.1 uncultured Ruminococcus sp.
CTCTGAGATGGAGAACATATCGGAAATTAAAGCGCAAAAAGTCATGCACATGCTATAAGTCCACATGCACATCCCCATCATAATAGTGGATAACCTTAACTTTTTCATAATATGATCTCCTTTCTTTACGAATTACCTACCGTTTAGGTTGGTATAAGTATAGCACTATTTACCTTCTTTGTCAATAGGTAAATGGAGTTTTTTGAGAAATTTTAAAAGGGGCTGTCTCACTAAGAAAAAGTGAGGCAGCCCCACATAAAATTTTCAAGAAAGACCGAAGCTGACGCTAAGTGCTTTATCAACCATATTCATAGAATTACAGTCAAGGCTACCCATACGCTCTTTAAGGCGTTGTTTATCAATAGTTCTTACCTGCTCTAACAATACTATGGAATCCTTGGCTAATCCGCAATCATTAGCTTCAACAGAAATATGTGTAGGTAACTTGGTCTTGTCTTTTTGGCTCGTAATTGCCGCGGCTATAACGGTCGGGCTGTAACGGTTGCCAACATCATTTTGAATTATGAGCACAGGGCGTACCCCACCCTGTTCGGAACCCACAACAGGACTTAAATCGGCGTAATATATTTCTCCGCGTTTTATATTCATTGTTGTTTCACACTCTCGTCTACTGTATTACATTCATAGTTTTACCTATAAGAAGCAAAAATAATCAAATCATTAAAATATTTCCTTTAATCAGAAAAATTTAAAAAATTATTCTTTCCCTCTTTGACATACTATGAAAATTTCGACAAGATGTGAAACCTTATGATTATATTAATTCAATAATTGCAGCAAGGTTACCTCTTTTACCGCCTGTTGCTCTGTGAGAGTGTAAATCCTTTGCGTTACAGCAAGTACAAATATCCGAGGCATCTATGTTATTGGGGTCAATACCGACATTTATCAGAATTTGACGGTTTGCCTCAACGAGATCGAGCATATATCTTCCGTTTGACTTTGAGGTTAAAATGCTATTTAGGTTTAAAAATTCGAGCTTTTTGAATTCCTCAAATACAGGGTCATCCACCTCATAGCAACACTGCTTAATACAGGGGCCTATTCCCACGATTATATCTTTTGAATTACAGCCGTAATCTTTAACCATTTTTTCTACCGTGACTTTACCAATTAGCTTTACAGTACCCCGCCAACCCGCGTGTGAGGTTGCGATAACCTTTTTATTTGGGTCGCAAAAAAGCAGTGGCGTACAATCGGCATACTGAGTAACAAGCGCCACCCCTGCACTATCGGTTATAAGTCCGTCAACATCGCAAAAAGGGGCTTTATCAAACCCTGTTCCCCTATGTTTCTCATCAACTGATATAACATTATTTGTGTGAGTTTGTTGGCTAAGTACCAGATGCGAAACATCAATACCTACCGCAGAACACAAAATCTCGTAATTTTTTTCTACATTTTCGCGACTGTCGTTACGGTTAAAGCTCAAATTCATTGTAGCACAATCTCCTGTGCTTACACCGCCGTTACGCGTAGAAAAAGTGTGTCTTACCGCGCCACATTCCAAAAGTTTTGGAAACTGTATATACTCAAGTTCACCGTCGGTCACAAGTTTCAAATTTTTTGTAGTCAACATTAAAAATCACCGTTAGTAACAATATTTTTAAATACCTTATCAGTATTTCTTAAAACGGCGTCAACACACGCCTTTCCGTATTTTTTCTCAATATGTTCCAAAGCCTTATCCATAACAGGAGGACGTTCCTCCAAAGAATGAGTATCTGTGCCAATTACAATTTGAAGCTCTGACTTTATAAGCTTACTAAGAGCCTTTTTATAAAATCTATCTAAAACCGAAGAAGCATTAATTTGAACAATTATATTTTCTTTCTCGATAAAATTTATAAACTTACGGTAATTTTTAGAACGGTAGTATCTTTCAACATGAGCGATTATGGGAATAATTTCGGTATTTTCCTTCAAATGCTTAATATTATTGAAAAGTGAATTACCGATAGCTTCATCTGTAAGTTCAAGTAACAAATACTGTGATCCGTTAAGGCAAAGCTCAGAAACAGCCTCGGAAAATCCCAGACCGTTAAAATACAATATTTCACCGCCCAGATAAACATTTGGTAATTCTTTACCGTCTATAGCCTGTAGAAGTTCATTATAAGCCGAGGTTATTCTTTCTTTAAAATCATCCAAGCAATCCTCATGTGGATAAAAGTGAGGTGTTGCAATAACATCAGTTATGCCTTGCTTTTTCATTTCTTCAAGCAAAGCCAATGATTCCTCCAAGTTTTCAGCGCCGTCGTCAACAGCAGGTAATATATGAGAATGAATATCAACCATAGTTATACCTCACAAAAAGGCGGAGAGCCTTAATAATACTCTCCGCCCTTATTTTTTTTAGGTTTATTATATCTACGATACGCACCGTAAAATCCGTATTTCAAATACTTATTGTTCTCTGCACCAATACCATTCATAACTGCACCTAACACATTAATGCCTAACTGATTAGTGCTGATAAGCGCATTTTTAAAGGTATCGTATGTTGTAACACCTGTGCGTACAACAAATACAAGTCCATCGCATTTCTGTGAAATAACAAGTGCATCAGAAACCAAGTTGACAGGCGGAGTGTCAAAAATAACATAATCGTACATATTTCTAAGTTCAGTAATCATGCGCTCAAACGCATTAGAGCAGTAAAGCTCTGTAGGATTATTGAATACTGAACCTGCAGTGATTATATCCATATACTGATTATAGGAAACAATGACATCCTTTAGTTCAATAGCGCCGCTAACAACATCCAGACAGCCCTTACCGTTTTCGAGCTTTAACTTTTGATGTATAGTAGCTCTTCTTGAGTCGGCATCAATAAGAATTACCTTTTTATTGAGCTGTGAAAGGGTAATAGCTAAATTAATTGCAGTAGTAGATTTACCTTCGGAAGCGTTTGCGCTTGAAATTGCAACAACCCTACTGCCGTCCTTTTCCATGACAGAAAGAAGATGCATACGGAAATTTTTATATGCTTCAATTACAGAAAAAGGCACTTTATTACGACTTTCCTGACTTAAAATCTTTTCGGTTTTTACTTCTTTTTCAGAAGTCTTTGTTGCCATTAATAACCGCCCCTTCCGTAATAACTGTATCCGTAATTATAAGAATTATATTTACTTGATTTTGATCTTTCAAAGTCGGGTATATTACCAAGGATTTTGACATCAAAGCGCTCTGCAAAATCATCCTCGCCCTTGATAACGGTATTGCTGGAATAAACCAAAATCAAAATCAAAAATGCAATCGCCATACCTGCAACTGCCGAAATCACCATAAAAGAAAGTGTTTGGGGGAAAACCTTGTTGGAGGAATCCGCTTTTGACACCGCAACTTCAGAATTTGGAACATACTCGTTTATATATGCAGGCGCCAACTCTAAAAACTCATTTACCAATAATATTGATTCGTTAGCAGTGCTGGCAGAAAAAGTTACATTTATAAAAAGCGAATCTGTGTTTTTGCGTGAAATAGAAACCCTTGACATCAAATCCTTGTATGTATATTCGTTATCCAACTCTATTGCAAGGTTCTTAAAAATACCGTTAGTTCTAAGGATATCGCCTACAGTTTGTACAAGATTCATAGAAGCCACAATATCGGTATTATTAAGGGTAGACCTTTCACCTGTTGAAAGGTCGGTAAGGATCGCACCGTTTGTTACCAAAAGAGAACCCGTGGCAGAATACCTTGGGGTAGCAAAATACTTGCAGTAAACAAGAACAGAGCCTGCAGCAACCATACCCGCAAGCAAAAGTATAAAAATATTTTTAACTACTAATTTAAGAAGTGGCATTAAATCGAACTTTTCCACAGTATACCTCATTTCTAAAAATTCTTTTAATCAAATTCCCTATTATTCTATCACAAAACAATACGCTTTTCAAGTTTTTTAATCTATATTTTATATTTTTTTACAATTCTGTTACAAGCGACAATAACTTCTGCATAATCCTTATATGCGTTGTTATAAACCTCAATAACGGCGTCACCCTTATAACCGTTTTGTTTGAACAATTCAAAAAATCCCGAAAAATCAAAGCCACCGTTTCCCGGTAATAAGCAGTCACTTGCTACAGAATGGTCACTTATGTGCAGGTGATGGATATTATCCACAAACTCCAAAGCCACTTCATATGGCGAATACCCACTGCGTACAGCCTGTTTTATATCAAAGCAAAATTCGGCATCAGCGCCCAAAATATCTCTCATAGAACGCATAAATTCGATATCGCCCGCACGGTATTTGGTAACATTTTCCTGCAAAACAGTAACACCGTTTTTTAAGGTTTCTTCCTTTAAAAGCATATATCTTTCACAGTATTCCTCATCATTGAAAGGGTTGTTCGGTCTGCCGCCGTGCAAAATTATATATTTAGCGCCAAGTCTTGCGGCAACTTCGGAATAGCGCGCAAACTTTAGCATTGCCTCATCAAATCTACGCCTATAATTAGAAAAAATCATAAACGGCTCTGCAAGAGACAATGTTGGATGCACTGCAAGAATATTCATTCCGTAACATTCCTTAATACTGTCAAGAATATCAACAAAGCTATCCTTAAGCTCGCTTTCGGCATTAAAAAATACTTCGGTAGTTTTAATGCCTGCCTTTCCTATTTCCTCAAGCGCCAGTTCGGTTTCAAGCGGATAATAGCTTGCCGTAGAAATACCTATATCCATTTAGTTTTCCTCCTTACAAGGATTAACAAAAACAGTTTTATTGGTAGTATATATAACCATACCGGGTTTAGCACCATTAGGCTTTTTTACATTTTTAATAAAAGTATAATCAACAGGCACCTGTGACGAAGTGGCGGCCTTGGAATTTTTTGCCGCAAGTAAAGCCGCCCTTAAAACAGTTTCCTCACTTACTTCCCCACCCTCACAAAAAACCACAACGTGAGAGCCCGGAATATTTTTAACGTGAAACCACAAATCATTTTTAGATGCTAAACGGGTAGTGAGCATATCATTCTGCAAATTATTTTTACCTATAAGTATGCGGTAACCCTCTTTTGAAATTTCTTCCTTAAAAGAAATACTTTGTTGCTTTTTTCGGTTTTTTGTTACAATTCTTTTAATATACCCTGCATCTGCAAGCTCATCACGTATTTCGGCTATTTCGGTAAGGGTTTTAGAACGTGAAATACTATCCAAAACCGATTCAAAATATATAAGCTCCTCGCGGTCAGCCTCGGTTAGTGCCGTGAGCGTTTGCTCGGCAGTGTAGGTTTTTTTATATTCCTTAAAATATTTTTCGGCATTTTTTGCAGGTGACAATGCGGGATTTAAAGGGATTTTTATATCAGCCATATTTTCATCGTAATAATTCGGCACCACCGCAAATTCACTGCCGTTTTCGATACCATAGAGATTAGCCTTTAAAAGCTCACCGTAAATTCTTAAGGTTTCGCGGTTTTCACATTGCTTTAACTCATTAAGTCTGAGCGCCAACTTCTTTTCCGTTCTTGACTTTAAATTGTTTACCAGCCTTATAATATCGTGCGCCGCGGCGGTTATTTTGGCAGCAGTATCCCTTTCACTGTAAAAGGCATCGAGTAGCTCGCTATAGCTTTCAAAATGTTTTTGTTTATAGTCAGAGCCATACTGTTCAATATTGGTATAAGAAAATTCAAGCGGAGAACCATCAGGCTTTAAGACAATAACCGCGCATCCGCCGTTTTTTAAGAAGGATAAAACCTCGTTTAAAGACTCTGTCAAAGGTCTTCCCTTTTGTACCTGATACTCAATTTCTCTGCAAACCAAGGGTGAAAAACCGTCTAAACGGTTTATTATATTGCGCCAAAGCTCACCGTCAAGCTGTGACACTTCATCGGCAAAATGTGCGGGATTAATTTCTAAAGGATTAACCTTTTTCTGCGACGGCGGATATTTATAAACCGCTCCCGGCAATATAAACCGCTCTGCAGTTTCTACGTCGCTGTGTTTTAAAGCATCGATAATAGTGCCGTCTTCTCTAACCAAAACAGCATTTGCCTGATTACCGATAAGCTCACACACAAGGCGTAGACGTACGGTATCTCCCAACTCATTTGTAGCCGAAAAAACAAGCTCTGCTACGCGTTCAAGACCTGTCTGTGTTACATCTATAAGCCTTGCAGACGACAAATACTTGCGAAGCAGCATACAAAAATTGGGCGGAACATCAGGGTTTTCGTATTTATTCTCAGTAAAATGGATGCGTGCCGAACCGTTTTTTACCGTAACAAGCAATCTTTTAACAAAGCCTTTTTTGCGTAGCAAAAATACCAGCTCGTCACGTGTGGGCTGGTAAATTTTATCTATATGGCAGTCAATGGCCGTTCTTAGCTCATCAACAATTCTTTTTAAAAAGGCTCCGTCTAATGCCATTTGTTACTCTCCTACTGAATCTAAAATACTACTTAGCACCTCTGCCACAGAATTGTAATGGTTATAGCTTTCCTTTTTTTGCGGTATAGCTTCAAGTGCCTTAGCACAACTAAAACAGCGCTTGTACTGTTTTTTTATGTAAAGTGCGCCCTCGGGAGTTTCAGGAGTGAGTCTTCCGATAAAATAGATGTGTGGTTCAATTTCTCTTACAACACCCGAATATTTGCAAACCATTACAGAATAAAGCTTTCCGTTTTCAAAAAGAGGTTCTTCCCTTATAATTTCAAATCCGTTTTTAAATAGATATTCCCGTAGTGCTTCGGGTGAGGTTGTAGGCTGAAGCAGAAGAATTGTGCCGTTATTTTTAATAACACTGTCTCCCCTGTTTATAATACCCGCTATAACCTCTCCGCCCATACCTGCAATAATTACGGTATTAACTTCATCAGCCAGAATTCCATCCAAGCCATCGCATAGGCGCAGTTCTATTCCTACTGCTCCCGAGCTTTCTATATTCTTTCGTGCTCGGCTTAAGGGCTTTTCGTTAATATCTGTTGCTATTACCGACCTTGCGATTTTCCTCTTTATAAGCTCTATGCTCAAATAGCCATGGTCGGTACCAATATCACAAACCCTTGCACCATTAGGCACAAGGGATGCAATAAGCTTAAGTCTTTCGCTTAATTTAGGCATTGTTTTCTGCAAAATAATCGTTAAGCTTTTTAACAAGGGCATCACAGTCTGTACCGTGTACCTGACAAGCCTGTTCTATGCTTTCCCCTCTTGAAGCGGGGCATCCAAGACAGTGCATACCAATCTCAAAGAAATATTTTGCACAACCGTTATCCATATCTAAAACGTCACCTATAAGCATATCCTTAGTAATTTTCATTTTAATTTCCTCATCTCTAAAATATTTTTGTTTCCTTTTCTAAATCAGTTCTTGCGTGATTATAAAGCTTGCGGTTATCCATAGCCCATATTCTGCCCGAAAAATCCTCAGCATTAGTAGCTGCCACCGCTTCGCGCATTTCATAAACTCTTGAATCCATTAAGTCAAGTTCACTCAAAAGCTCGGCTTCTATAAACATAGGTCTTACAGCCGCACCAAACTCAGGCTCACCGTGGTGGGACAGTACCATATGCTCTAAAAGCATCGCCGTTTTCTTATCGGTACCAAGCTTTTCGGCATATTTTTCAATTACCATAGCCCCCATAGCCAAGTGACCTATCAGATTTCCTTCACACGAATAGCCCGTTGCTATGCCCGAATCGGCGACCTCAAATTCAGTAAGCTTCGCAATATCGTGAAGTATTGCGCCCGAAATCAGCAATTCCTCATCCACAAAGGGATAAATTTTGCATACACCCTGAGCCAATCTTACAATTGACAGAGTATGTAACAAAAGTCCGCCTCTCACGGCATGATGAAGCTTAAAGGCCGCAGGCCAATAAAGCAGCTTTAAACGGTTATCCTTTAAAATTGCCGTAACTATAGCTGATAACTCCTTGTTAGCAAAGCCCTCTGCAAGCCTTAAAAGCTCGGCATACATATCCTCACCCGAATAGCCTGCCGTTTTCACAAAATCGGCTACATTAACATTATCATCCGCTGTAGTATGGCGTATTCTTTCTATTTTTAATTGGTCAGCGCCGTTATACTGCGAAATAACCCCTCTTATTTTGACCAGTTCATTAACGGTGTATTCGCCGTGCAGTTCCTTTTGATAACGCCATAGCTTTGCGTTAATTTCGCCGTCACTGTCACCAAGCATTATATCAAGATACGCGTCGCCCTTTGATGAGGTTTTTTGCTCTATACTTTTTATAATGCAAAATCCGTCAACAAGACCGTTATTATCAATAGGTGTGAAATTCATTCCCTCAGTCCTTTCTAAAAATAATTATACAATAAAGAATAAACTTATTCAAGAATTTTATATTAACAGTTATTGTATAGAAAGAAAGTAGCTAACTATTCCTTTTGTGAGTGCCTTTGCCTTACCCACATTATAATTTTCGTTTATAATATTGGCGTAATCGTAAGAATTGCTCATATAGCCGTTTTCAGTCAGTACCACAGGGCAATAACTTGAGCGTGCCATAAAATAGCGGTGCCAATAATTTGATGTATTTTTATAAAGTCCCGACTCTGCCGTGCTTGCCCAGATTTTATCAGCGGGCATTTTAGAATATGGGTGGAAAAAGTGTGAACTGAATCCGTCTTTATTTTTGTTGGTCCCCGACGCATTGTGGTGTATTGCTATGCAATAATCGGGTTTTAGGGATTTAAGCATCGTTATTTTGTCGTCTGTTGAGCTTGTGACATCGCTTTCCCTAGTCATAGTAACTTTAGCGCCAATACTTTGTAGCTCGGCTTTGAGTTTTTGTGCCAACTTCAAGTTTTGTATTGCCTCGGTATGATTTAAATCAGCCCCAAGCGCGCCAGGATCCTTACCGCCGTGACCGACATCTATTAGAATACTCACACCGCTTAAATCTGCCCCGTATGCATTATTTGCACTAACCACTTTAGCAGGGTTTAAAAACTCAAAAACAAGCTCGCCCTTTTCATTATAATTGGCATCCCAACCGTAAAAGAAGCCTGTTTTTTTAAGGTGCAGTCTTAATGTATAATCCGCAGTATTCTTTATTATTTCTGCCGAACTGAATACAGGATTATCTGCAGGGACTGTTATTTCACCCGTAAGTACCGTTGTGTAGCATAGAGTTATATCAATATAGCTGTAGGTAGCCGATGAAAAGCCGTAATCACGTATTGCCACATTATTATAATTTTGCTTAAGCACTTCTAAATAAAACGGTGCTTTCCACATAGGTGCCAATGTGAGTGTAGTGTGTCTCGTTCCATTTGAAAAAGACACTATATTCACTTCATTATGGTCGGGCAAAGTTCCCGCATATTCCTTTATGACAGGGATTTTTTCCTTATGGGGCGCATCCTTTCTGTAAGTATATACCTGTTTACCGTAACGCAAAACCGCATATTCCTTAGGCTCACTGCCCTCACTGTAAACATATTTCGATGAGCTGTAATCCACCGTTCCTTTAGGAAGATAATTGTTTGTCGGCTTCGACCAATCGTTTGTGGAATAGGCATCATAGGTTTCGGCCTCATAAGCCACAACCTCAGCAATTTTTCCCGAGCCAACATCTATGTATCGGTTGCCCGTAGGCGTAACATTTGGATTACTATCCAAAATATATGACGGTTTTTTGCAGGTTATAGCACCCGAGCTAAAGCTTTCGGTAATACCGTTAAATGTTGCCTTAAATGTTATTTTTCCCAAATTCAAATCCTTAAGACTACCGCTTGGAAGTGTAAAGCTACCGCTGTAGTTTATAAATTCTTCACCGTTTACTACCGTTTGCGGATTAAGGGTTATAGTATTGCCGCTAAAGGTGGCTGTCACTTGGCTGCCGTTTCTGGCAGTTACTGTAACAGGCATTTGAGCCCCATTTTCAAAGCTTACCGCTTTTGACGGATTGTAGTAGTTTATAACCACAAATCTATAATTGATTGTATACGAATAATTAAAGCCTTTATGCTCAAACCTAAAAGTATTATCCCCTATTTTCAGATTTGCAACATATGTAAATTCCCCCGCCGCATTACGTTCAATCCGGACGCCGTTCAATAAGACAGCTTCTGCCGGATCAGATGTACCTTTAAAAGTAAACGTGGGCTCTGTGGTGTTTATTTTACTCGTTGTCGGTGATGAAAGCACTAATCTTATACCGTTATCCTTTTTTTCCGGCTCTGAGCTTTGGGTTGCTACCGACGATTCTTCAGGTTTTGATGAAGCGCTCTGTTCTGAGGACACTTCTACTTTAGATGAAGCCGCTTTATCTGTCGGGGATTGCTCTGTGCTTTCGGCAAAAACTGAAACAACATCAGAAAGAACATCATTCTTATTAGAAAACCCAACTTCAAAGAATTTTATTAATATAAATACAGTAGCCACAGCCACCAAAACAGTTGTTAATACCGATAAAATAATAAGCGCTATTTTTTTGTTCATTATTTGACATCCTTTTACTGTATCTCATACTAAACATTATACACTTTAAACGGTTTTTTTCAATAAAATATTTATTTCCATTTATACGTAAAATAAAAATTTAATTTTTCAAAAATTAGGTATTGACAAATCGCGGCAACTTAGATATAATATACAAGTCGCTCGATAAGTGACAAGCCCATTATGGCTGTATAGCTCAGTTGGCTAGAGCAT
>CAZNTP010000055.1:0-10664 GCA_964575985.1 uncultured Ruminococcus sp.
GCGTATTTCTACGGGTATGCTTAATGACATTTTAGCCGCTGCTACTGCGCGTGTTCAGCCGCCTACAGATAAGGGTAAGCGACTTAAGATTTACTATATGACTCAGGCTTCTACAAAGCCGCCTACATTTGTTTGTTTCTGCAACAGAGCAGAGTTATTCCATTTTTCTTATCAACGTTACCTTGAAAATCAGATACGCTCAACCTTCGGTCTAGAGGGTACGCCCGTAAGATTTGTAATTCGTGAAAGAGGGGACAAATAGTATGATTATAACTGCAATAATTACGGTTATAGCCGCTTATTTAATAGGAAGTATAAATTTTGCCGTTATTTTTAGCAATGCCTTTATGAAGCAGGATGTAAGAAATATGGGCAGCGGAAACGCAGGCACTACTAATGTTATGCGTAACGGAGGATTTTTGCCTGGTGCCCTTACATTTTTATGTGATGCGTTAAAGGGCTTTGTGGCATCCTATATGGGTTATTTAATTTTTGACTATATGTCGCATTTTACTACTTGGTCAATGGCTATTTACGGCGCTTACGCTTGCGGTACGGCTTGTATGCTAGGTCACGTTTTCCCGATTTTTTATCAGTTTAAGGGCGGCAAGGGTGTTGCTACAAGTGTCGGTATTTTTGCGGTTTGTTGCTATCCTGCAATAATTATCGGTCTTACCGTTTTTGCTATTGTTACTATTATTTCAAAATATGTTTCATTAGCGTCTATAATGGCTACTGTTACGGTTGTAACCCTTTCAATAGTTTTTTATGTTCAATCCGCTTCAATTTATGTGCAGGCTTTCTTTATATTAGTTATGGGTGCTATTGTAATATTAAAGCATTCGGGAAATATTAAACGCTTGCTTAACGGCACCGAATCTAAAATTGGCAAGAAAGGTAAAAAATAATGGCTAAGGTTACAGTATTAGGTGCAGGCGGTTGGGGAATGGCCCTTGCAATATCCGCCTTTAATAACGGTTGCGAGGTAGCTCTCTGGTCACCGTTTGAGGATGAAGTAAATTTACTTTTAGAAAAACGCACCAATGAAAGACTTTTAAAGGATGTTTATTTGCCTGAGGGAATTAAGATTACTACCGATTTATCTGTGGTTTGCGGGGACGCTTTAACCATAATCGCCACACCCTCTGTAGCGGTGGCTGAGGTTGCCCAAAAGCTTAAAGACTATGAAGATATCGGTATAGTTGTAAATGTTTCTAAAGGCTTCCAGCAAGGGACTTTAAAAAGACTTTCAGAGGTGATTTCTGAGGCTTTACCAAATACACCTGTTGTGGCTTTGACCGGTCCCTCTCACGCTGAAGAAGTGGCGCGTAATATACCTACCTCAATTGTAGCGGCTTCTAATTCTTTAGCGGCGGCTGGGGTAGTGCAGGGAATTATGACGAGTGACACTCTGCGTATTTACACCTCGGGTGACCTTATCGGTGCAGAGCTTGGCGGTGCGCTTAAAAATGTCATTGCGGTAGCCGCAGGCTTTTGTGACGGTTTAGGTCTAGGGGACAACTCAAAAGCGGCATTAATTACAAGAGGTCTTGCTGAAATGTCAAGACTGGGTGTTGTAATGGGGGCTAAGGAATATACCTTTGCAGGTCTTACAGGTATAGGCGACCTTGTTGTTACCTGTACTTCAAGACACAGCCGTAACAATCGCTTTGGATATAAGGTAGGAACGGGTGTGCCCATTAAAGAGGCACTTGAGCAGGTTGGTACAGTAGAGGGCTATTATGCCGCACGTATGGCTTATGAATTATCCCTTAAATACGGTATTGATATGCCGATAGTTACCGAATGTTATAAGGTTTTATATGAAAATAAGGACAGGAACACTGTTGTTTACGATTTGATGACCCGTCCAAACAGAAAAGAACATTAAAATAAAAACAACGAAGATTTCGCCCACGCCCCATAGGGCAGTATTTGTTTCTCGAACAAAATTCCCCGTATTATTGCCAAAAGCCTAGAAAGGCGACAGCCTTTCTGCATTTTATGGCTTCAATACAGGGAATTTCTTTATTCTATGAAACCGCGAAGCGCCTTAAAATGAAAATTTAGAGTGCAAGAAAAGGCGAAAACCTCCAATAACGCTGGCGCGTATTGGAGGTTTTTAACGCATTATTGTGCCTAAATTTCACATTTTAAGGAAATACTTCCCTATGGGGCGTGGGCGAATTCTTCGTTGTTTTTTTAATATCGTCAATTATCAATTGTATATGCTGTATAGTCTCTTCAGAAAGCTCTGAAACATCCAAATATCGCTTATTTTCTATACAAAGTAGGTAGTCACTCGAAACACCGAGTGTTTTTGAAATTTTTACAAGCATTTCAATTGAGGGCTGTATATTGTCGTTTTCCCAGTTTGAAATACATTGTTTTGTAACACCTAAAAGACGCGCTAATTCAACCTGACTTAATTTTTTCGCGGTACGGATTTCTCTTAATCTTTCGTTAAGCATAATATTATCCTCCCTGTTAAAGTGTTAACAATACAATACTATTGTATTGCAATACTTGACTATATTGAAATACTATGGTATATTAATATTGTACTTTTGCTTGGTAGGGGAAGTTGTGTATGAGGTCTGATGAAATAGTAAAATTTATTAAAGACAATAAAAATTATTTTCCAAAGAGGAAAAGTGATTTTTTAATAAGTCAGCTAATTGAATGTGAAAAAATTAATATTGAGTTGTTATATAGCATCAAATTTATATCACCTGCAAAGGTTTTAACTATGTCGGTTTTTTTAGGTATATTTGGGGTAGACAGATTTTTGGTTAAAGATAGTTTCTTCGGTTTTTTAAAACTTTTTACATTTGGTGGTCTCGGTTTGTTGGCGGTTTTTGATTGGTTTTACATATCAAAAAGGGTTAAAAAAATCAATTATTTGAATTTGCTTAGTTTATGTTACTATTATAAGAATAAATTTTAACTTTATTTAAAAAAATACTTGATTTTTGTCTATACTTGTGTTATTATATTTCTTGCTATTGTGGTTAGTTTGTTTTAGCAAAAAAATTCGCAAACTAATCGGTTTTTAAAGAAGGAGGTGCAGACCATGGCTAAATGTGATATCTGCAACAAAGAAATTGCTTTCGGTATTAAGGTTTCTCACTCACATAGACGTAGCAACAGAACCTGGAAGCCCAATGTTAAGAAGGTAAAGGCAATCGTAAACGGTTCGCCCCGTCGTATCAATGTTTGCACCCGTTGCTTACGTTCAGGTAAGGTTACCAGAGCTATCTAAGATTAATATTTCTTGCAAAATAAACCCTGGACAGCAGTTCAGGGGATTTTTGTAAATACGGGAGGTTACCCTATGAAAAGAAAAGAATACTTAAGCTGGGACGAATATTTTATGGGCATTGCTACACTTTCTGCAATGCGCAGTAAGGACCCATCCACACAGGTCGGCGCCTGTATTGTGAATTCTGATAAAAGAATACTTTCAATGGGTTATAACGGTATGCCGCGTTGCTGTAGCGATGATGAATACCCTTGGGACAGAAATGAGGATCCACTCAATTCTAAATATCTTTATGTCTGTCACGCAGAGCTTAATGCTATTTTAAACTGTGCGGTTGGCAGTGTAAGAGATTGTACCGTTTATACAACTCTTTTCCCTTGCAATGAATGTGCAAAGGCTATAATTCAGGCAGGCATCAAAGAGGTTGTTTATATGAGCGATAAATACGCCGAAACAGATAGCGTGATAGCCTCTAAAAGAATGTTTGACACTGCAGGGATTACATACCGTGCTTATAATGTAAGCCAAAAGGAAATTAAAATTGAGCTATAAAAGAAGAGAGCAGTCAATCGACTGCTCTTTTGCTCTTTTATTTATTCTGTCCACCCGTAAAATCATTATCAAATGTAATTACGCAGGTAAAGGTGGGGTTTATAAGTCTAGCCAAACTTTTAATTTTTGTTTCAAGCTCAGACTTTGGCATTTTAAGTGAGCTTGGAACTACAACATCAAAGATTAAATTTGTTTGGTTTTCACTTAGAGGTGTCATACGGAAATCGTGTAGAGTAAGTGAATCATCAATAACCTTTAACGATTCAGCTAGCTTTGATTTTGTTTCGTTTATTACCTCATTGTCAACATCGATTGGGTCCATATGAATAACAACCGAAACATCAAGCTTTTCATATATTAGCTTTTCGCAAAGGTCAATTTGCTCGTGGCACTTTACAATATCGGTATTGTGTGGCACCTCAACGTGAACAGAAGCAAACTGTCTGCCTGGGCCGTAGTTATGTACAATAAGGTCGTGAATACCGATAAACTCTTCAAAGGACATTATGGTGTTTTCGATATCCTCTATAAGCTCCTTTTCGGGCGGAGTGCCTAAAATATCATTAAGAGTGTTTTTTGCAGAGGAATATCCTGAATAAAGTATAAACAATGCTACTAAAATACCCATAACAGCGTCAAGATTAAAGGGGAGGGGTATTAGCATCGAAATGCCGACGGATATTAAAATAACGGTTGTGGTTATTGAATCGTTTAAAGAATCTTTGGCTGTAGCAATTAAAGCTTCTGAATTAATTTTTTTGCCGAGCTTTCGGTTGAAGGTGAACATCCAAAGCTTAACTAAAACCGAAATAGCCAGAATTATTAATGCAACTGCCGAATATTCAGGAATAACGTCACCGCTTATTAACGAGCTAAACGAGGTTTTTAATAATTCAAAGCCTACAAGCAGGATAAGAATAGCCACAATAAATGCGGACATATATTCTATTCTGCCGTGACCGAACGGGTGGTCGCTATCGGCAGGCTTGCCTGCCATTTTAAAGCCAATCATAGTAACAACCGAGGAGCCAATGTCGGAAAGGTTGTTAAAACCGTCCGCCGCAATTGAAATACTGCCTGAAATTAAGCCTACAGTGATTTTAAGTACGCATAGTATCAAATTACAGATTATACCAACAACACTGCCTAAGGTGCCGTAGGAGCCTCTGACAGTGTTATCCTTAATATCCTCGGGGTTTTTAATAAAAAGGCGTATAAGCAAAGAAGAAATCATATTTTACCGCCCTTTGAGCCCTTTGTGCCGCCAAGCGAAATACCCGACAGAATATTTGTATCAATAGTATAGGTTATATTCTCGCGGTTTCTCTGTCTTCTAAAAGCCAAATCAATAAGTTTGTTTATAAGGGTTTTGTAGGGAACACCTGTGGCATCCCATAAATAGAAAGCCAAGGAGCCTGGGATTGTGTTAATTTCATTAGCATATACCGTGTCGGTATCCTTGTCTATAATAAAGTCAATTCTAACAACACCGCAAGCGCCTAAAGCCTTAAAGATTTTGCAGGCAAGGGTGCGGATTTCCTCTGACTTTTCTTCACTTAAATCAGCAGGAATTTTGCGTCCCAATGAAGCCATACCTTTACTCTGTCCGCCGTTTTTAGAATTGCTTAAATATTTATCCTCATAAGATAGAATTTCATCATTCATAAAGGGCTCTTCGCAAACACTGGCTTCGCAATTATCTGCGTCACCCAAAACAGAGCAGTTGATTTCTCTTATAGCAGTAACTGCGTGCTCTACAAGAATTCTGTCTGCAAAAGAAAAGGCAAGGGTTAAAGCCTCATCGAGCTCGGCTTCTGTATTTACCTTTGAAATGCCTACGCTTGAGCCTAAATTTACAGGCTTTACTATGAGCGGCAGACCGATTTTATCTAATATGTTCTTAGCTGTATTTTCCTTATCGGTCATATATTCGCGGGCTCTTATGCAAATGCAGTCAAGCACGGGAAGACCTGCGTTTTTAAGTACATCCTTAAACACCGCCTTATCCATACCAACTGCTGAGGAAATAATGTCACAACCAACGTAAGCAAGGTCTAAAAATTCGAAAAAGCCCTGAATAGTGCCGTCCTCACAGTTAGTACCGTGAACAATCGGAAAAGCAACATCAATGGGGGTAGGTTTATTTTTAGAAAATAGACCGCTGTTTTCATATTTCATTAAAACCTTGCCGTTTTCTCTTGCAAAATTAACCTTTTTAGATGCCTTTAAAAGCTCGGGCAGGTTTCGGTATTCTTCAATGGTAAAAAGCTTGTCGCCGGTGTACATTTCGCCCGATTTTGTAACATAAACGGGGGTTACATCATATTTTTCGCGGTCGATGGCGCGCATTGCCTGAACTGCAGAGATAATCGACACCTCGTGCTCAACCGAACGGCAACCGTAAAATACAGCAACATTTGTTTTCATTAATTATCGCCTCTAATTTAAATAGTTATCGGGTAAATCGTTTTCCACTAGCAGAGCGGTATTACTGTCTGCAAATCGGGTATAGATTTCCATCGCTTCCATAAAGCTGTTTGCAATAAAGAGATTTTCACTACCGAATTCGGTAGAATTTACCGCATCGGCCAAAGGCTTTGAACGGTTTTTACCCACAAGGATTATTATATCACATATTTTTGCGGCTTCAAGACCTAATGTGTAGTTGCAGTCATATTCTTTTTCGCCGAGCTCTATAAGACCTGGGGTAATAATGACCTTTTTCATACCGTCAAATGAGCCCAAAACCCTGACCGCTTCTACAGAGCCTTCTGGATTTGCGTTATACGCGTCATCTATCATAATAGACCCTGCAACCGAGGGTTTCATTTCAAGTCGGTGCTCATAGGGCTTAAGAGAAGCTACTGCAAACCTTATATCATCATTAGAAACACCTAAGGTATGCGCAATACCAACCGCGCCCACAATATTAATTATGCTATGAAGACCTAAAAGACGGGAATTAAGCTTTAGTGTCTCACCCTCTAAGTTAATTTCAAATTCTGAGCCGTTTTTGCCGTAGGTTATGTTTTCTGCCTTAAAATCAAAGCTTTTATCTGTGCCGTAAACTAAAAAATCGGATGGATTTATTCGGTTAATAATTTCGGCGCTGTCACCGTTAACAAAGCATTTGCCGCCTCTTTTTGCTACAGCATCGGCTAATTCAAACTTTGTGTTAAAAACATTTCTTACCGACCTAAAGGTTTCAAGATGCTGTGCGCCAACAGAGGTAATCATTGCATAATCGGGCATGGCAATGTCGCAGATTTCTTTAATATCGCCAACGTTTTTAGCGCCCATTTCACAAACGAAAATTTCGGTTTGGGGCTTTAGCATTTCTCTTATAGTTCTTACAACACCCATAGGTGTATTAAAGCTTTGGGGTGTGCAAACAGTGTTGAATTTTTCGGATAAAATGCGGGTTAATATAAACTTTGTGGTAGTTTTACCGTAGCTGCCCGTAATACCGATAACCTTTAAATTGGGGTGGCTTTTAAGTATTTTTTTGGCATCGTTTATATACCACTTGGTAAAGCCTTTTTCAATAGGTAAGGTGATTGCCCAGCTGATAAAGGTAAGAATAGGTGAAATTAAAGCAACTAAAAAAAGTAAAACCGAAGAAATTCCTCCTATTAGGCTTTGAGGTGAGATAATATATATAATTATAAATAACAGGTTTACTGCAATAGCCGCGCCGTAAAGACGTTTAATTCGCGCAGTAAAAACCAATTTCTTTATCGACTTTTTTTGCAGTGCTATCGCTTCTGTTACCGAAAAGCCAAAAATAAAGGCTATAAAAATCATTTGGAGTAGGTATAGCCTTAAACAGAATATTGCAGAGGAAATGAAGAATACAAAAACCGAAATATAGGAAAAATTATCCTTTAACCAACCCCAATAGCGCGAGGGGAAATATGAGTTTTGCTGTAGCATTTGAAACTGCCTTGTAATAGTGAAAACGGAAGTGGCAGCGGCTAAAAGCATTGTAATTAATAGAGTGATATTCAAAGCAAATCCTCCAATCATTTTAAGAAGCTGTTAAGTATGGCAATAGTTCTGCCCATTTGCTCAAAAAAGGCAAAGTGGCCTGCATTTTCAAAGACACAAAGCCCTGAATCTTTTATAAGGCTTTCGAGTATTTTAGCATCCGCCAAGGGTGTGTCGGTATCCTTGTCGCCCCAGATAAGAAGTGTAGGGCAAGAAATGTTGTGAACAATATCTCTAAGGTCGGTATTAACAAGGGAAACCAAGGTTTGACGTAAAACTAAAGGTGCGGCATTATAGTCTGCCGAGCCGTAATGATTGCGGGCTTTTTCTAAAAGTTCACCGCTGTAATTTTTTATGACGGGCAGGGTTAAAACCTTTTTAATTGCTTTAAAGCTTTTTGCCCTAAATTTTTGCTTAAAGGTCTTTTTAGGTATCAGACCTGCAGAGTCAAGAAGTACGATTTTAGGCGGAGATACGAGTCCGCTTGCCGCCATTTTAAGAATTACTCTGCCACCGTGGGAATGACCTATCATAATAGGATTTTCAATCTGCAAAGCTTTCATAAATTTAAGTACAAAATCACAGTAGCTATCCAAATTCCAAGGCTCACTCATTGTATCGGAATTACCGCACCCTGGGAAATTAACTGCAACAACACGAAAACGGTCAGAAAAAGTGGATATAATAGCTTCGTAAAATTTATAGGAAGAGCCCCACCCGTGAAGAAGTAAGAGGGGAGTACCTTCGCCCTGCTCGGTGTATTCAATATTAAGTCCGTCAATATTTATATTCATACCTGAAAATCCCCTTTAAAAGATACAAATCTATTATACCAAATTTTGATATAAAAAAGAAGCATTTTTTTATTAATAAGTAATATTTTTTCAAAAAATATAATAAAACCGCCGATATATGACAATTAATCATATACCGCCGGTTTTTATATAGAGTTGTTTCAGAACTTAGATTCTGTTGTCCTTTTTGTTTTGGTCATTGCGATTCTGGTCATTCTTGTTCTGATTGTTCTTGTTTTGGTCGTTTCTGTTCTGATCATTTTTATTCTGATTGTTATTCTTGTTCTGATTTTTATTGTTGAAGTTATCCACCCTAAATCACCCCGCTTTCACAGCTATTATCTGTAAAAACGGGGCGAAATATACTAAACACCAAATAATTCTTTTGCATTTTTAAATGTCAAATTTAAAATATGCTCGGTTGTGGTTTTTCGCAGTTCTGCAATTTTTTGGGCTGTAAGATAAATCATTGCAGAATTATTTGTTTTTGACCTATATGGCACAGGTGCTAAGTAGGGAGCATCGGTTTCTAGCAAAATTCTGTCTTCAGGTAGCATTTTAACTACCTCTGGCAGTTTCCTTGCATTTTTAAAGGTTATTACACCGCCAATGCCAATATACATACCAAGCTTTAATATTTCCTCTGCCATTTCGGGACTACCCGAAAAAGCGTGCACAACACCGCGTGGCTTATAATGCTTTAAAATTTCTAGGGTATCACAGTGTGCCTCACGGTCGTGGACAATTATTGGTAACCCGTATTCCAGACTTTTTTCGATTTGCTTTGTGAAAACCGTTTTTTGTAGGGGCTTATTGTCCTGTGTCCAATAATAGTCAAGCCCGATTTCGCCGACGGCAACGCATTTATCAGTCTTAAAAAGCTTTTCAATTTCCTCTAATTCCTCAGGGTTTTCCATATTTCCGGGATGCATACCTACAGCGGCATAGACAAAGGAATTTTCTTTTGCCATTTTAAGTGCGGCTTTTGAGGATTTAAGGTCGCACCCACAGGTTAAAATTTTGCCGACACCGTTTTTGTGAAGAACAGAAAACAGTTCTTTCCTATCCTCATCAAAACGGCTGTCTTCATAATGGGCGTGGGTATCAAAAATCAGTGGTTCTTTAAGCGGGGTTTCGTTTACAAATTCTATCATCTTATCTTACTGCCTGCGGGGATATTGTCGATAAAGAGTACCTTTACATCGTCCTCACTGCAATCGGCGGCTAAAATCATACCTGCCGATTCAACCCCGCAAAGCTTTGCGGGCTTAAGGTTAGAAACCAACACAACAGTGTGACCGATTAGGTCTTCGGGTTTGTACCATTTAGCAATACCCGAGGCTACTGTGCGCTCCTTGCCGCTACCGTCATCCAATGTGAGCTTTAAAAGCTTTTTAGCCTTGGGAACGGGCTCACAGGTGAGTATCTTAGCGGCTTTAAGCTCAACCTTTGCAAAATCGTCAATAGAAATTTCTGCAACAGTGGCAACATTTTCGGTCTCGGCCGCTTTCTTTGCGGCTTCCTGTTCAGCAGCAATTTCCTCTAAAACCTTTGCGGTATCAAGTCTTGCAAAGAGAGGTGTAGCTTCGCCAACAGAATATTCGGTAACAGCGCCGAAGCGAAGCTCGGTATTATCTGTTCCTAACTGAGCCTTAATACTGTCACAGCTTGCAGGAATAATGGGGGAGAGCATAACCCCCAAAAGTCTTATACACTCAAGCAAATTGTAAAGCACAGCGGAAAGTCTGTCATTATTTGCTTCATCCTTAGCAAGTGCCCAAGGGGTTGTTTCGTCAATATACTTATTGCAACGCTTGGCAAGGTTCATAATCGCTTCACAAGCATCGGCATTGTGGTATATATCCATATATTTATAATAGCTTGCTATTGTTTCTTCTGCAGTAGCCAAAAGTTCTTTATCACATTCTTCGGTAATGGCACCTGCATTAACCTTACCGCCGAAATATTTGTTAGTCATAGCAATGGAGCGGTTTACAAGACTGCCGAGTGTATTTGCCAAATCAGCATTAAACTTTGTTATAAAGCTTTCGTAGGTTATAGTACCGTCC
>CAZNTP010000056.1:0-10660 GCA_964575985.1 uncultured Ruminococcus sp.
TGGCTATAAGTAAATAATTTCAAAAAATTTATGGTGTTCTCTTGACATTTTCCCCTGCTGCTGCCTCTACCCTAATTCATTATTTTAAGGACACAAACACCTTGCCTGAGGATTATGATATAGTCTATACAGGCGATTTAGGGCATGTTGGCACCAAGCTTTTGTACGAGCTTTGTGAGCAAGAGGGAATTGACCTCAGGTGCCGCCACAGTGACTGCGGTACAATTATTTTTGATACCGAAAAACAGGATGTTCACGCAGGTGGCTCGGGTTGTGGGTGTTCGGCATCAGTGCTTTGCTCTTATATAATGCACCGCTTTGAAAAAAGAGATTTTAAAAATATTCTTTTTATGTCTACGGGTGCCTTAATGTCGCCGACATCATCCTATCAGGGCGAGAGTATTCCGGGTATTGCGCATTTGCTCAATATCAAAATTGATTGACAGAGAAAGACAAAAAGAGTATAATATTAATAGCGAAATTCCTATCAAAGTGATAAGCTATAACCGTTAATATGAGCTTATATTTTGATAGGAATTTTTTAATCTAGCCAAAAGGGAGGTTTCATTATGGAAAACATGATACTGGAGTTAATAGCGGAGAAAAAGTATGGAAGACTCCGAAGTATACTTTCTGAAATGAATCCTGCGGATATAGCTCAGATTTTAAATGAGGCGCCGTCTAAAGAGCAGTTACCCGTAATATACCGTGTTTTGCCAAAGGAACTGGCGGCAGAGGTTTTTGCTTATATGGATAGCGATATGCAACAGCTTATAATCGAGACCTTTAGTGATGCCGAGCTTCGCGAGGTGGTAGATGAGCTATTTCTTGACGATACGGTTGATATTATCGACGAAATGCCCGCCAATGTGGCAAAGCGTATTTTAAAGCAGACTGATGCCGCAACCAGAAAAAAGATAAATCAGCTTTTGGCTTATCCTGACGACAGCGCAGGAAGCATTATGACCACCGAGTATGTTGATTTAAAGAAAGAAATGACGGTGGAGGAGGCCTTTCAAAAAATACGCCGTGTGGGTGAGAATGCAGAGGACATTTACACCTGCTATGTTTTGGGCAAGGGCCGCCATTTAGACGGTTTTGTTACGGTTAAGGATTTGCTTCTTAGCGGTAGTGATACCCTTATAGGCGATATAATGGAAGAAAATATTATATTTGCCTATACTCTTGATGATAAAGAAGAAACTGCCGACAAATTCTTGAAATACGACCTTACAGTTTTGCCTGTAGTGGACCGCGAAAACCGTTTAGTAGGAATTGTAACGGTTGACGATGCTATCGACGTTTTGCAGGAAGAGGCTACCGAGGATATTGAAAAGATGGCGGCTATTTCGCCGACCGACAACAAATCGTATCTTAAAACGGGCGTTTTCAGTATGTTCAAAGCCCGAATACCGTGGCTTATGCTGTTGATGCTTTCTTCTACCATTACGGGTGCGATAATTTCCGCCTTTGAGTCAAAACTCACTGTTTTTCCTGCTCTTATCGCTTTTATTCCTATGCTTATGGGTACTGCGGGTAACAGCGGCAGTCAGTCCTCGGTTACGGTTATAAGAAGCCTTTCGTTAGGTGATATTGAGTTTAAGGATATTTTCAGGGTTTTGTGGAAAGAACTTCGTATTGGTATTATAGCGAGTGTTACCCTAGCGGCAGTTAACTTTGCAAAAATGTGGCTTGTGGACTATTGGCTGTTGGGCACATTTGATTCGGGCAAGCAGATTGCAGAAATAACTGTGGTTTGCATAACCCTTTTGTTTACAGTAGTTGCGGCGAAGCTTATAGGCTCGGTGCTACCCATTCTTGCAAAGAAAATCGGGTTTGACCCTGCGGTTATGGCAAGTCCGCTGATTACTACGGCAGTAGATGCAATTTCGCTTGTAATCTACTTTAGTGTAGCGATGCTTTTACTTGAATTTTAAAAAAAGAGGCTGTTTAACAGCCCCTTTAATATTTGGTTTAGAAGGTAAATGCTTCCCAAGGAATGTTCACCTCTTTTTTCTGTGTAATTATTTCGTCAATATGCATCAGCAAGGGGAATTCTTCAATATTTACAATACCCTTTTCTGACTGTAGTTTTACTGCCTTTGCAACCCTTTCGGCAACCACTAAGGATTCAAGGGTCACGCCGTTTAGCTCTGCTTTAGCCTCATCTATATTCATACCCCTGCCAAGCAATATGCCTACAAGCCTTGTTCTGCCGCCGTACACGGTAACATAAAGGTCACCGGCACCAAGAACAAGATTGTCAAAATCGCTAGCACCCTGAAGCTTTAATAGCTTATACATTTCTCTTACAGATTGACCGAAAACTGCCGCTTGGGAATTGAAATGCAGTTCGCTATCTATTCCGAATTCTTTTTGATTAAGGCCGATAGTAAGCGCTATGCCTAAAGCGTATCCGTTTTTAAGCGCCACCGCACTTTCAACGCCCACAATATCGGTGGAGAGGCTTATATGGTAATAGTCGGTTGCCATAGCATTTTTTATCATTTTAAGCACCGACATATCCTTACCACAAAAGGTTACTTCGGTTTGGTCATGAGCCACAAGCTCATAGCTGGTGCAAGGACCGCCTATAGCATTAAAAGGTATACTTTTTTTAAGCTCATCAAGCTTTTCCTGCCAGACATCAAGATATGTAAGAAGAGAACCGTCAGTGGTATTCATAAGTCCCTTTGTTACAGAAATCACAGGAATATTTTCGTCAAGCTGAGGAAGAATTTCATCCTTAAACCAATCCACGCCAAAGCTGCTTACGCCGCAAATGATAAAATCAGCACCCGTTAAAGCGAATTTTAGTTCCTCTATCTGATAGTATTCCACACCTTTTGGAAAGGCTTTATTGAATTTTGGATGTGTGTTAGTTTTGCGGCAACAGTCAATGATATCTCTATCCAAAGGGGTGCCTACAAGACGTACGGTATTCCCGTTTTCACGTGTTGGAAAGGCAAGGGCAGAGCCCATCATACCGGCTCCTATAATAGTGATAGTTTTCATTTTTTATTCTCCTTTTTCTCAATCTAAAATTGCACCGTCAAGAATAAGTAGTTCTTGCAGTTTTTTGATATCTATATTCCTAAGCGATGTATCCTCTTTTAAGGATAGAGCGCATGCGGTTCCTGCGGCTTGTCCCATAGCCATTGTGGCAGGCATACAGCGCACACCGCCTACTGCCTGTGATTCGCAGGAAATGGCTTTTCCTGCAACCAAAAGATTATAACAGTTTTTGGCTAACATACTTCTGTAGGGAATATAGTATTTATTTGCAATCTCAATTTTAAAATTACCGCTTTCAGCCATACTTCTGCGGTGAACATCCATTCCATAGCCATAAACGGCGATACGGTCGCTGAATTTTGTTCCGACCGAAACATCATTCACCGTTATTTTGTATTCACCCTCAATGTGCCGGTTTTCTCTTACACCTAAAACAGATGCCACATTTGAAATTTCGGCATGCTTAAATCCGGGGGTTTTATTCTGTAATACTGCAAATGCATCTAAAACCTGATGCCGAGCCAGATTATGCGCATCAGTAAGGCTTCTGGCATTTGCGGCATCGACATTGAAAACATGGTAATGGTTTACTTTATATCTGTTTTTAGAAGGCATTTTGTAAGCCTTAACAGGATATTCGGGTCTTGAGGCAAAGGCGGCATAGTCGCTATCATTAACATTGTCCACCTCAAACATAAGGGTTGCCGGTTGGGGAATGCCGTTTTCCTCATCGCCTTTATAGGTTGGGACACCTGTTTTTTCGGCTACGGCGGCAATACCTGTACAGTCTATAAATATTTTAGCTGCAACCGAAAGCAAACCCTCGGGGGCGGATAAGATTATATGCTTTATATTTCCGTTTTCGGTAATGCAGTCGGCAAACTGCGTGTAGCATAGTACCTCTACACCCGATTCCTTTGCCAAATCGTCTAAAACAATTTGCAGGTAAAAGGAATGAAACGGAGTTACGTGATGGTGATATTTTTCAATAAATGAGGTGTAGAGGGTGGGGCATCGGTTTCTTCAGGAGGGATTACGGCAGAGTATTTTTTTAGGTGGTCTATTATTTCGCCAAATATGCCGTCAACTGTTTTTTCTTCACAGTTGCGGTCATAGTTTGTCATAAAAGGACCTACCAGACCGCTTGTTGCCATTCCACCAAGCATTGATGTGGATTCTATAAGAATCACCTTTAAACCCTTGCGTGCGGCAGAGACTGCGGCGCAAACACCGGCAGGACCACCGCCTATAACGGCTACATCGTAATTGCCGTAAAGGTCAAGCTGGCTTGTGTAGCTTATTTGTTCCATTTTTATCATCCTTGTTGACAGTGATTTTTTGTTATGGTATTATTATAAAAAATGAACATCAATTAGTCAATTAATGTCCTGTAAAATGATAAACAAACGATTTTAATAACATTTTCGAACAAAGAGGAACAAAAATGCTCAAAAAAGAAAGGCAAGAACAAATTTTAAATATAATAAAAATGCGTAAATACTGTACTGTGATTTTTTTATCTAATCAACTGTTTGTAGCGCCTATTACTATACGTCGCGATTTAGCAGAGATGGAGTCGGCAGGGTTAATTATGCGTTGTTACGGCGGTGCTACAATTCCCGAATATGAAAATCGGGAAATACCCTTTGAAGTAAGAAATAAAAATAATTTTTCTATAAAGGAAGACCTTTCCAAAAGGGCGGTAAAGCTGATAAGTACGGGAGATGTTGTTTTTTTGGACGCATCCTCAACAGTAAGCCATATAATTGAATTTCTTTCTCCAAGACAGAATTTAACTGTGATAACTAACAGTATGTTTGTGGCTGAAAAAGCCAAAGAAAAGCAAATACGATGTTATCTTACAGGCGGTATGCCGATAGAAAATTCGTATGCGTTGGTTGGCAGTATTGCAGAACAAAGCATAGCAGGGCTTTATGCAAACATTTGCTTTTTTTCGGCACAGGGCATAGATGCCGAGGGCGTGATTTCCGACCAATCCGAAGCCGAAACCGCTCTTAGAAAATTAATGATAAAAAATTCGCAAAAGCAATATTTTTTATTTGACAGCAGTAAATACTCAAAACGCTTGGCATTCAGTGTTTGTTCAGCTAAGGAAATCAGCGGAGTCATAACCGATTTAAACGGAATTACTTTTGAATAAGGGCATATAAAAAGCAAGGATTATATTACCATTTCATAATCCCTGCTTTTTTATTATATGAAATTATTTCCGTCTTTATCTAAAATGGCAGTTCTTGTAACCAAATAAAAGCACCTTGGTGTTTCGGTATCCTCAAAAAACTTGTCCATCACAAGTGTGGGGTTAAGGTTATCCTCGTTACCTGCTGTAAGGCAGAGGGTAAGAATATTTTGGTTAAATGAAAAACGGTTTATTTTTGGAATTATATCAATTTCCCGAAGTTTACCTTTTTTGCCTTTTTTCTGACAGATGATGCTGTCCCTACCCAAAAACCCTATAACCTTTTCCCTAATACTCTGGGCTTTATCGCCGAAATCAAGGCAGAATTCGGCAAAGGATATATCCTTCATGGGTTTCAGAGGGTCCTTTACAGCTACAAACTCAAGGTCTGGCATAGCTACCGACTGCAAGGCAGTAAGGCAGTCCTCATTGCTGTAATTATCGTCGGTAAGGCGGATTTCAAGTATTTCATAAATACCCTCAAAGCCGAGCGACAGCGGAACGGCAAAGTTCATATAAACGTGCTGATTAAAGCCCTCGGTATACCACACGGGTATTTTTGATTTGGTGATAAGCCTTGCCATAACGCGTGTCATATCAAGGTGGGAAATAAATTTAAGTCTTCCCGTCTTTTTAAAGAAAATTCTAACGGTTTTCAAAGCAAACACCCTCCCCATAACAGTTAGCGCCACAGCCTGCACATTTTTCTCGGCAATTGGGTGTGGTAATTTCGCTATGCGCGGTACGGTTCTCGCGAATTAAAAATTCCTTTGTAACACCGTAATCAAGATGCTCCCAAGGGGTTATTTCCCCGAAATCGCGTTCGCGGTTAGCATAAAACGCGGGGTCGATTTCACACTCTTCAAAAGCATCAAGCCAAGTTTCAAGTTTAAAGCATTCACTCCAGCTGTCAAAACGGCAACCGCTCTTAAATGCCTTTTCTATAACCGCGCCGAGTCTTCGGTCACCGCGGGCCAAAACGCCCTCTAAGAAGCTTGTTGAGGAATCATGATAGCTAAGCGAAATTTTTCGGGTTTTAATGGAATTTTTAAGGAATTCCTGTCTGCGACGGATTTCGTCTTCACGGATTTGAGGCTCAAACTGAAAGGGTGTGAACGGCTTTGGCACAAAGGTTGAAACACTGATTGACACCGAAACCGATTTGCCCTTAGGCTTGTTAGGAAGACTGTAAAAGGTGTCAACAATTTTTTGACCCAAATCGGCGATGCCTTTTAAGTCCTCGTCGGTTTCGGTAGGAAGACCTAGCATAAAGTAAAGCTTAACCGCGGTGTAGCCACCCTCAAATGCGGTTTTGCAGGTGTTTATAATTTCTTCCTCAGTAACGTTTTTGTTTATAACGTCGCGAAGCCTTTGGGTGCCAGCCTCGGGCGCAAAGGTAAGACCGCTCTTGCGCACGTGGTTGATTTTTTCGAGCAGTTCTTCCGAAAAATTATCAATTCTAAGAGAGGGAAGCGCTAAACTTACATGGCTTTTTTCGGTCCAATCAAGCATCTCGTTAAGCAGGGGCTCAATTTCGCGGTAGTCACTTGTGCTGAGCGATGACAACGAAATTTCGTCATAGCCTGTATTTTCGCAAAGACATTTTGCCTGTTTATTTACAGTCTCGGCGCTCTTTTCACGCACAGGACGGTAAATAAAGCCTGCCTGACAAAAACGGCAGCCGCGTATACAACCCCTGAAAACCTCTTCTACCACACGGTCGTGCACAATTTCAATAAGGGGCACTACAAAATTATCGGGATAGAAGACCTTGTCCAAATCCTTAATAATTCTTTTTTGTACGGTTTTTGGGGCTTCTTTATCGTTAACAGTGGCAGAAACCGTGCCGTCGGCATTATAATCAACGGTATAAAGTGAGGGAACATAAACACCCTCTATTTTAGCGGCGGCCTTTAAGAAATCCTCTTTATTGCCGCCCTTTTTCTTAAACTCTTTATAAAGGTCGATAACCTCTAGGTCAACCTCTTCGCCCTCGCCTAAAAAGAAGATGTCAACAAAGTCGGCTAAGGGCTCGGGATTGCAAGCGCAAGGACCGCCTGCGACAACTAAGGGGGAAAGGCCGTGGCGGTCCTTGGTCCTTAGCGGTACGCCTGCCAAATCCAACATATTAAGCACATTTGTATATGCCATTTCATATTGAAGCGTAAAGCCTATAAAATCAAACTCTTTAATAGGGTCGCGGCTCTCAATGGCAAACAGCGGAATATTTTCGCGGCGCATAACCTCTTCGAAATCGAGCCACGGCGCGAAAACGCGCTCGCACCAGATATCATCACGCGAGTTGAACTGAGAATAAAGTATCTTCATTCCAAGATGCGACATACCGATTTCGTAGGTGTCGGGGAAGCAAAAAGCAAACCTTACATCTACATTTTCTTTGTCTTTAATAACACTGCCCGGCTCACCGCCCGAATATCTACCCGGTTTTTGAACGCTGAGCAGTAACTCTTCAAATTTTTTAGTATCCATTTTAAAAATCCTTTAAACTAATTTTTACAACTTATTTATTTTACAATAATATTTTAAATCTTTCAACTACTTATTTGCCAAAGTCATAATAACTAAATAAATTCCTATTATAAAAAGCGACATATTGAATTTATGCTTAACGGTTAAAATTATTGCCGCTATTAAAACTGAAGCCGCGGTGATAAGGGTTATTATTTTAAGGCAAACGGCGGCTTTGTCAGGGCCTTTGCGTTTGGCGATTACCGCCTTTAACACCGTGCCGCCGTCAAGACCGTTTACAGGCAGGGAATTAAAGACACCTATTAGCAGATTAAGCAGGGCATAATAAAGGGTGATTTCCTTTTTATAAACAATGTAATTAAAATAAAGGGTAAAAAACAGAATAAAGTTTACCAAAGGACCGCAAACGGCTATTACAATATCATTTTTGTATCTCTTGGTCATAGGGCTTGTTATCTGCACGCTTGCGGGAATAAGCTTTATTCTTTTGGGTGCACATTCGCTTGCCCACATTGCAAAAAGGTGACCTATTTCGTGCATAAGAACGGCAAAAAGGGTGGGAAGCACCAACCCTGTGCGGTCGGTAGCGAGCATAAGGGTTATAACCGCCGCAAAAAGAAAAGAAATATATATTTCAGTGCCTAAAAGCTTAAATTTCATCATTATCACCGTCCGACAGTAAAACCTCGTTAATATCTGTATCGTTGCAGATATTTATTTCATACCACTCTTTAACCGAATTAAAGGTGGGTTTAAAAAAGTATTTCATTATAAGAAGAGCTAAAAGAATTATAGAAACACAGACTATTTGTGTGATAATAATATTAAGCCATTTGCTACTGGGTTTTAAAATTTGCTCGTTTTGCTCGGTCATAGCTTAATTCTCCTTGTATAAAATGCGTGTTTATGATATACTTTAATATATTAATTCTAAGGATGATATTATGCCTTTTTTACCTATTACCCAAAAAGAAATGAAAGAATATGGCTGGAATGAGGCTGATTTTATTATCGTCACGGGGGATGCTTATGTAGACCACCCTAGCTTTGGCACGGCAATAATTTCCCGTGTGCTTGAAAGGGGTGGGTATAAGGTTTGCATTATTCCGCAACCGCGAAGTGATGAGGATTATAAACGTTTTGGAAAACCGCGTCTTTGCTTTTTAGTAAACGGCGGCAATATTGACTCAATGGTAGCCCATTATACCGCCGCTAAAAAGCGCCGTAGTGACGATGCCTATACCCCTGGCGGTAGGGCGGGCGCGAGGCCCGACCGCGCGGTTACGGTTTACTGTAAAAAGCTTCGCGAGTTTTTTGGCGATGTGCCGATAGCTATCGGCGGTATTGAAGCTTCGCTCAGACGCTTTGCTCATTACGACTATTGGTCGGACAGTGTGCGCCCCTCGGTGCTTATAGAATCGGGAGCGGATTTGCTGATGTACGGTATGGGCGAAAAACATATTTTAGAGATTGCCGACCGCTTAAACGGCGGAGAAAGCATAAGTCAGTTACAGGACATAAAGGGTACCTGTTACGCTATAAAAAGTGAGGAGTTTTCTCATATAGAGGGCGCGGTGGAATGTCCGTCCTTTGAGCTGGTGTCGGCGGATACCGAAAAATCAAAGGCGCAATATGCCGTTTCTACAAAAATTCAACAACAGGAGCAGGATGCTACGCGCGGCAAAACAGTTATCCAGAAGCACGGAAAGCTGATTTTAGTGCAAAATCCCCCTATGCCACCCCTCACTACCGAGGAAATGGACGAGGTTTACGCTTTACCTTTTATGAGAGATTATCACCCAAGCTACAAGGCTTTAGGCGGAGTACCCGGTATAGAAGAGGTTAAGTTTTCGATAATTCACAACCGCGGCTGTTACGGTGCTTGTAATTTCTGCTCGCTTGCCTATCATCAGGGAAGACAGATAACAGTTAGAAGCCACGATTCTGTAATAGAAGAGGCCAAGAAAATCACCGAAATGCCCGATTTTAAAGGCTATATTCATGATGTTGGCGGCCCTACGGCCAATTTCAGAGCACCGTCCTGCGAGGGTCAGCTTAAAAAAGGACTTTGCAAGGATAAAAAGTGCTTAGCGCCCGATATGTGCCCTGCGGTAAAGGTTACACACTCGGATTATTTAAAGCTTTTGCGAGAACTACGTGCTTTGCCTAAGGTTAAAAAGGTATTTATACGCTCGGGTATTCGGTTTGATTACCTTATTGCAGATAAGGACGAGGAGTTTTTCAAGGAGCTTGTTTCCCACCACGTAAGCGGTCAGCTAAAGGTGGCACCCGAGCACTGCTCGGATAATGTACTAAAATATATGGGCAAGCCCTCATTTTCGGTTTATGAGAGATTTGAAAAACGCTTTTATGAGCTGACAAAGGCTGTGGAAAAAAAGCAGTATTTAGTGCCTTATTTAATGTCTTCACACCCAGGCAGTACTATAAAGGATGCTATTGAGCTTTCCCTTTTCTTAAAGCGAAATAATCTTCATCCCGAGCAGGTGCAGGATTTTTATCCCACACCGGGAACGGTTTCAACCTGTATGTTTTACACAGGGCTTGACCCTAATACTATGCAAAAGGTATATGTGCCGAAAACTGCCGCCGAAAAGGCTCAGCAAAGAGCACTGCTTCAGTACTTTAAGCCCGAAAACCGCCAGCTTGTGCTGTCGGCTCTTAAAAAGGCCGGCAGGTATGACCTTATTGGCACAGGTAAAAACTGTCTAGCCGCGCCCGAAAAGAATACAACGCCGCAAAAACGCAAAAAAACTATCCGCAATGTGCATAAAAAGAAGAAATAATAAAAAAGGGGCTGTCTCACTAAGAAAAAGTGAGGCAGCCCCTTTTTTCAATATAAAGCCTTAATTAATATGCAATACCTTCAGCTATCATAGCGTCAGCAACCTTGATGAAGCCTGCAATGTTTGCACCTGCAACGAGGTCACCCTTCAT
>CAZNTP010000057.1:0-10610 GCA_964575985.1 uncultured Ruminococcus sp.
AAGAATTTTCAATGCAACAAGTGTTGGTGCTAAGGCTATTGTTACTGCTTGTGTTGCTGAGTATGTATCACTTAAGGCTGTAGCTGAGGATGTTGAAATTATTTCTCTTGAAGATTTAATTTTAGGTTAATAGGGGGGAATAGCAATGTTAGTTAATTTAAAACAGATTATCGGTATGGCAGAAGAGGGCGGATTTTGCGTTCCTGCATTCAATGTATACAATGTTGAAACTGTTATGGGCGTTATAAAGGCCGCAGAAGAGGCTAAGGCTCCCGTTATTATTCAGGTTTATCCCCGTCTTGTAAACGAAGAGGTTGGCTATTATTTAGCACCTGTTATTTTGGCTGCTGCTAAAAAGGCTACCGTTCCCGTTTGCTTCCACCTTGACCATGGTCCTTCTGAATTAGAGGCACAGAAGATACTTTATTGGGGTGCTACCGGTATTATGTATGACGGCTCTGTTCATCCTTACGAAGAGAATGTTGCTAATACTAAGCATATTGTTGACATTTGTAATGCTATTGATGTAGGTGTTGAGGGCGAGCTCGGTCATGTTGGTAGTGTTAATGATGATGCTATGGAAGAGTATACCGACCCCGCTGAAGCTGCAGATTTTGTTAAGAAAACAGGCGTATGCTGTCTTGCAGTTCTTATCGGTAACGCTCACGGTCACTATAAGAAAACTCCTAAGCTTGACATTGATAGAGTAAAGGCTATCAGAGAAGCAACAGGTGGTTTGCCGCTAGTACTTCATGGTGGTTCAGGCATTCCTGACGATCAGGTTAAGGCTGCAATTAAGGCGGGTATCCGTAAAATGAATATCGGTACTGATGTTTGCTGCGCATTTGCAGAGGGTACTTTAGAAACCCTTAATGATCCTAACAGAAGTCTTGCTATTGACCTGTTTATGAAGAAGCCTATTGATACTGTAAAGGCACTCGCGCTTGATAAGATTAAGCTTGTTGGTGCTGATGGTAAAGCAAAATAATCGGAGAATTGAATTATGGCTAAAATAGTAGGAATAGGTGCTAACGTTTTTGACACCCTTTATAATATCCCTACTTACCCGACAGAAGATACAAAAATGAGAGCCACCGCTAGCAAAACTGCTGGCGGCGGCCCTGTAGCTACAGGTCTTGTAGCAGCTCAAAAATTGGGTGAGCAGACCGCTTATATCGGTGTTTTATCTGATGATAACGGCGGTAAGTTTTTAAAAGAGGATTTTGAGAAGTACGGTGTTAAAACAGATTTTATAGAAATTAAATCGGGCTACCGTTCATTTGCGTCTGTACTTTGGCTTTGTGCTGATAGCGCAACACGTACCTGTGTATTCGATAAAGGCGATTTGCCACCGCTCAAATTAAATGAAGCTCAAAAGCTGGCAATTAAAGATGCCCAGATACTTATGGTAGACGGTAACGAAATGGATGCTGCAGTAGAGGGTGCAAAGATAGCAAGAGAAAACGGTACTAAGGTATTATATGACTGCGGCGGTCTTTATGAGGGCGTAGAAAGACTTTTGGCGCTTACTGATATTATGATTCCGTCAGAGGAATTTTCTCTAGGTCATACAGGCTGTAAGACGGCTGAGGAAGCGGCTAAAAAGCTTTATGAAACATATAGCCCCGAGGTTGTGGTAATTACTCAAGGCAAGCGCGGCGGCATAATTTATGACGGTAAGGAAATTATAGCTTACCCGATTTACCCTGCAGTTGTTGTTGATTCAAACGGCTCGGGTGACGTATTCCACGGTGCATTTGCGGCGGCAGTTTCAAAGGGATATGACTTTTTAAAATGCTGTCATTTCAGTAGCGCTGTATCAGGTCTTAAATGTACAGGTGTAGGAGCCAGAGAAAGTGTTCCAAGCTTTGAAACAACTAAAAAATATATGGAAGAAAACGGTTATTTAATATAGCTCTTAACTTATAAAACAATATGGAACACTTTGATTTGTTCTGAATAATATTTTTAGGTGATACTATGAGGACAGAAATATTACTGAATGATAATTGGCGCTTTCATAAAGGCGATATTGAAATAGAAGCCCCGATAAAAAAAGGTCCGATTTATTCACAAAGTAAGACTGAAAGAAAAAAATGCGGCCCGGAATCAAGGTTTTACGACGATGCGGTTGACCCATACGGTAGACCCGGCACACCTCTCGGCAGGGAGAACTGGGACAGGGTAGACCTTCCGCACGACTATGTGGTAGACCAAGATTTATCCGAAAATGAAAATAATGCGTTAGGCTATCTTCATTATGATAATGCTTGGTACAGAAAGCATTTTAAAATGCCCGAGGGCAGTAGGGATAAGCGTGCACTGTTACGGTTTGACGGTATAGCAGGCAAGTCGGTTATTTATCTTAACGGCTGTCTTATGTATCATAATTTTTCTGCTTACAACACTTTTGAAATCGATATAAGCGATTATGTTTTCTATGACAGTGAAAATGTTATAGCAGTTTATGTGAATAGAGATGAGTTTGAAGGCTGGTGGTATCAAGGCGGCGGTATTTACCGTAATGTATACCTTACCGTTACCGAGCCTGTTGCTATTGACCTTTGGGGTGTTTATGCACCCTACCGGAAATTAAATGAAACCGATTGGCAGATAGATTTTGAAACAACCGTTGTAAATTCTGATTATGATGATGCTATTGTTTTGGCGGAAAGCTTTGTAATTGATGAAAACGGTAAAAACGTAGCAAGTGCAAAGGGCGAGGGAAAAATTACGTTCAGAGAAAAGGGCGTTATAAAATACTCGGCAATTGTAAGTGATCCGTTGCTGTGGGATTGTGAGAATCCTCATTTATATTCGGTTATAACAAAGCTTTATATGGATGGTAATCAGATTGATGAAAACCATACAAGAATAGGCTTCAGAACGGTTGAAATTACAGTAGACAGTGGACTGCTTTTAAACGGCAAGAAAACCTTTATAAAGGGTGTTTGTGCTCATCAGGATTTTGGTTTAACCGGACTTGCCGTTCCCGAAAACATCGCCAAATATAAGGTTTCACTTATGAAGGAAATGGGTGCAAACGGTTACAGAACAAGCCATTATCAGCAAACAGATTTTTATATGGATGCGTTTGATGAAATGGGTTTTCTTGTTATGGATGAGGCTCGTTGGTTTGAAAGCACAGTGGAATCGTTTAATCAGATAGAATCACTTGTTAAGCGTGACAGAAACCGTCCTTCCGTTATTATGTGGTCAACAAGTAATGAAGAACCCAACCATATAACCGAAAACGGTAAAAAGCTACACAGAGCAATATCTGCCTTTATAAAAAAACTTGATTATACAAGACCGATAACTGCGGCAGAGGACAAAACTCCCGATAAATCAACTATTTATGATTTTTGTGATTTTGTGGGCATAAATTATAATCTTGAAATTTATGATACTGTTCACAAAATGTGTCCCGAAAAGCCAATATTTGCATCTGAATGCTGTGCTACGGGTACAACAAGAGATTGGAATTTTGATTCCGAGACCGGCGGCAGAATAAGGGACAAGGATGCCGATACCAATAATTGGTTTTTGGGACGTGAAAAAACCCTCAAATTCCTTACCGATAAGCCGTATGTATTTGGTTTTTATCAATGGGCGGCGGTTGAGCACAGAGGTGAGGCAATGTGGCCTGCTGCATGTTCAAAATCGGGTGCACTTGACCTCTTTTTGCAAAAAAAGGGTGCGTTTTATCAAAACAAATCTCATTGGACGGACCAACCAATGGTTCACATTGTTCCGCATTGGAATTTCAGTGGGCTTGAGGGTCAAGATATTTTGGTTACGGTATATACAAACTGTGACTCTTTAGAACTTTGGCTTAACGGTAAAAGCTTGGGCAAACAGCAGATTGAAAAATACGGTCACGGCGAATGGAATGTGCCTTATGAGCAGGGCGAGCTTGTTGTTAAGGGATATCGTGACGGTGCAGAGGTTTGCGAGCACAGGCGGAAAACCACAGGCAAAGCGCTGGCTCTTAAAATCAGTAAGGACATCGATTTTGAGGCAAACGGTAAAGATATCGGACTGTTTACCTGTGAGTGTGTAGACCAAAACGGAAATACCGTTCCCGATGCATCGCCTTTTGTCAGCTTTTCGGTATCCAAGCCTGCAGTAATTATCGGTACGGGCTCTGACCATTGTGATCATAACCGCGTTGGTTTGTCTGAACGTAAAATGTATATGGGTAAGATAAAAATTGCGGTAAAACCGCAGGCAGGGCAAAAGGAATTGAAGTTAATTGCCTACAGTGACGGTCTTGATGTAGGTTGCTGTAAGGTTGAATTTTAAGGAGGATAATTATGAATTTTAAAAAAGCTTACAAGCCGGCTAACGGCTATACACCTATTTGCAAAATCGGTGAGTGTTCTTTAAAGAAGCTTGAATTTGGTATAATTGAGCTGGAAGCAGGTCAAAAATTACCCTTTAATACCGAGGGAAATGAAGTTGCTTTTATTATGCTCGAAGGTCACTGTAATGTAGAGGTTAACGGTGAAAAATGGGAGAATATCGGTAACAGAATGACTGTTTTCGAAAACCGCAAAGCAGAAAGCTTTTATATGCCTCGTGAACAGGAGTGTGTTATAGAAGCTATCGACCACATTAAGATTGCTGTTTGCGGCACTCCCGTAGCAGAAAAGACTGAGCCACAGGTACTAAGGGAAGACCACGTTGTATTAAAGGTTTTAGGTGAACAGCCCTATCAGCGTGAAACCAGCTTCCTTATTGACGGTAACTCTAACGCTAAGATACTCACAATAGGCGAGTGCTATTGCACAGAGGGTAACTGGGCAGGATTCCCCCCTCACAAGCATGATGAGGATAATATGCCTACTGAGTGTATTGCAGAGGAAATTTATTACTTCTTGTTTGATCCTAAGCAAGGCTTTGCTGTTCAGTGTCTTTATACTGCTGATGGCGAGATTGACGAGGCTTACAGAGTAAAGAATGATGAGCTTGTAGAATTCCCTATAGGCTATCACACCACTGTTGCAACACCAGGCTATCAGACATATTTCTTATGGCTCATGGCAGGCGATTATCAGGGCTTTAACAGAAGCAGTGACCCTGACCACGCTTGGATTGAAAAAAGATAAACTAATTTAATAGAGATATGCTTTAAGCATATCTCTATTATGCTACCTAAATAACATTTTAAAAGAGAGTGATTTAAAATGATTACAATAAAAAACGAGTATTTAACCGCAAGTATTAACGAATTAGGCGCAGAGCTAAGAAGCCTTATTTGCGAAGATAATGAGTATATCTGGGAGGGCAAGCCTGAGGTTTGGCCTGGTGCATGTCCGCTTATGTTCCCAATCTGCGGCGGTCTTAAGGATGACAAGTATATTCTTGACGGTAAGGAATACACACTTGAAAAGCACGGATATATCCGTTTTAAAACCTTCTACGTTGAAAGCAAAACCGACAGCAGTGTCGTGTTTTTACATAAATCCGATGATGAAACAAAGCAAAAATTTCCCTTTGATTATGAACTCAGAGTATTTTATACATTGATAGATAAAACCTTAAAAATTGATTATTCGGTAATCAATAAAACAAATAAAACAATGTATTTCAATATTGGCTCTCATGAGGGCTATGCCACACCCGAGGGTATTGAGGATTATGATGTTCTGTTCCCTCAAAACGAAACCTTAAATGCTTATGTGCTTTACGGAAATCTGCTTTCAAATCAGCAGTTACCCATTATTAAGGACCAGAATTATTTACCTCTTTACGATAAGTATTTCACAGTTGATGCACTTGTGTTTAAGGATTTAAAATCTAAATCGGCAACACTCAGAAACAGAAAAACAGGCAAGGCTATTCGTGTTGATTTCCCCGATGCTAAGTATTTTCTTTTGTGGCACAAGCCGAATTCTCCCTATATGTGTGTTGAGCCTTGGAACGGCGTTCAGGACATTGTTGGCAGTAGCTATGATATACAGACAAAAGAGGGTATAACCGTTTTGCCAGGCAATGAAGAATTCAAATATACACATTCTATTACTATTTTGTAAGGTGATTAATATGTTAGAAAAATTAAAGAAATTAAATCCCCATATAGCTTTATTTGATGTAACCGATAAGGAATTTGCACCTTTTGGAAAAATTCTTAAAAACCTTGATGCTACAGAAATAATAGCAGTGGCTGAGAAAATTGAAAATCCTGAGAGCGGTTCTTCCTACATTCCGTCTTTAGAGGATTTTGAGTTTTTATCCATTGCTACAGAGATTGAGAATGAGTGCTTCGGCACACTTCCCACACAGGTTGGCTACTGCTTTGGACACAGCAATTTCCTTAATGCTACAGAGTGGCATACCTCGAGCGAAATCAATGTTGCGGTAACACCGTTAGTATTAATTCTTGGTCACGTTTGGGATATTGTAGACGGCAAGATTGATTCTTCAAAATTCAAGGCATTTTATCTGCCTAAGGGCACTGTGGTTGAGGTTTATGCAACCTCGCTTCATTTCTGCCCCTGTGAAGTAAGTCGGGATGGCTTTGGTTGTGTGGTAGCACTTCCTACAGGCACTAATACAGACCTCACTGTTAAATCCGAAAACCCGATGCTTTTCCGCAAAAATAAGTGGATAATTGCTCATGTAGAAAACGAGGCTTTAAAGCAAAAGGGTGTGAAGCCAGGAATTACAGGCGAGAATTTTGAAATTAAGTATTAATTACGAGGTTGAAGATTAAAAAATGCAGGTATTTTCAGCAACCCTGAACCAGATGTTTGTGCTATTCACATTTATGGCTTTAGGTTATTTCTTGAATTTTAAGGGGATTTTGCCCCTTAACACATCCTTGGCACTGTCCAGACTTGAAACCAACGTTTTAGTTCCGTGCTTGGTTTTTAATACGTTTTATAAGTATTGCACAGTTAGTAATATCAGCGAAAAATGGCTGTATATAGTTTACGGAACGGTAATAACACTGGTTTCCATATTAATCGCTGTATTTCTCTCAAAGCTTTTTTCTAAGGATGATTATTTAAGAAAGATTTATACATATTCCTTTGCGGTTGCCAATTTCAGCTTTATGGGCAATGCGGTAGTATTGGGTATTTTTGGCGAAGATGTGCTTTTTGATTATATGATTTTTACTCTACCGCTTTGCCTTTATGTTTATTCCTACGGTACGGCATCGTTAAAGCCTAATAATGACAGTAAGCTTTCTATTAAAATGTTTATGAATCCGATATGCCTTTCAATGCTTTTCGGCGCGATAGCAGGTCTTATAGGACTGCCTATTCCAAAGTTCCTGGTGACCGCTATTTCTTCGGCAGGAGCGTGTATGTCACCCCTTGCTATGATGCTTACAGGCTTTGTTGTGGCTAATTTCAGCATAAAGAAGCTTGCAAGCCAAATAAGGATATATGCGGCATCTGTTTTAAGACTTGTTATCATTCCGCTAGTCTTTGTGTTAGCGCTAAAGCTTTTGGGAACAGATTCCACAGTTATAATGCTAACCCTTTGCGCTACTGCAATGCCGTTAGGACTTAATACGGTAGTTTTTCCTGCCGCTTACGGCGGTGACACTACACCGGGAGCAAGTATGGCATTAATATCGCATCTTATGTCTATTGTTACAATACCAATTATGTTTGCAATCTTTATATAAAGGAGAAGAATATGAAATATCTTTTAGGTATAGATTTTGGCGGCGGTGCTTCTAAGGCAACGCTTATTAATACAAACGGTAAAATAATTGCCGAAAATACGGTTGAATATCCAACCCTTTATCCCGAAAATAATGCTTGTGAGCAAAATCCTACCGATTGGATAAATGCTCTTTGCGAAAACAGCAAGGCACTGCTTTCAAAAAGCGGTATTGACAGTGGGGATATTTTAACTGTAGCGCTTGACTCTGCTACACATACATCGCTTGTGTGTGACGAAAATTTTAAGCCGTTAAGAAACGCAATCCATTGGACCGACACCCGTTCTCGTGCCGAGGCTGATAAATTGCGTGAGCAGTTGGGCGAGGAAATTTTTGCAAAATCCTATCACAAGCCCGATACTATCTGGACATTACCGGTGCTTTTGTGGCTTAAGGCAAAGGAGCCCGAAACCTTTAAAAAGGTGAGATACATTTTCTTTGAAAAGGATTATGTGCGTTATTTCCTGACGGGTGTTTTTTGCACCGATTATATCGAGGCAGAGGGCAGTATGCTTTTTGACTGCAATAAAATGCAGTGGGATGAGGGGCTTTGTGAGCTTGCAGGAATAACTGTAGATATGCTACCCCCAATTGTAAAGCCCACAGATGTTATAGGAAAGGTTACAGCCGAAGCTTCAAAGGCTACAGGTCTTAAAGAGGGAACTCCCGTTATATGCGGTACAACCGATACTGTTATGGAGGTTTTCGCAAGCGGTGCTGTAAATAAGGGTGACGTTACGGTTAAGCTTGCAACTGCAGGCAGAATTTGCGTTATAACAGACAAGCCCTACCCCGACAGACATTTAGTAAACTATTCTCATATAGCTGACGGTATGTGGTATCCCGGTACTGCTACAAAATCGTGCGCGGCTTCTTACCGTTGGTATAGAGATACCTTTGGTGGCGAATACAAGGCGCTTGATGAGGGCGCGGCGGCTTTGCCTATCGGTTGCGACGGTCTTATTTTCCATCCTTATCTTAACGGTGAGCTTACCCCTTATGCAGACCCTATGCTTTGCGGTAGCTTTACAGGGGTGCGCGCAACTCACACAAAGGCGCATTTTACACGCGCGGTTTTAGAGGGCGTAGCCTATTCATTACTTGACAGTAAGCTTTATCTTGACTCCTTGGGTATTCCTTATAACACTGTTGCTACTGCTATAGGCGGCGGTACTAAGGGAACTCTTTGGAGACAGATGATTGCTGATGCTTTAGGAATTGCCCTTAAAACCACCGAAAGCTCGGATTCTTCTTTCGGCTCTGCAATGCTTGCAGGTATAGCCGCAGGTGTATTTAAGGATGCCGAGGATGCTGTGAAAAAGTGTGTGAAAGAAGTGGATATAACATATCCAAATCCCGAAAATACACCTAAATACCGTGAAATATTCGAAACATATAAGAAAATTCATGATGCTTTAGCCCCCATATATCAGGAGAGAAGCTAATGAAGATACTTGTTTGTATCCGTCAGGGACTTGACGGTGATATAAATCCCTTTGATGCCTGTGCCTATGAGGCGGCACTACAGATAAAGGGCGCAGAGGTTACTATAATCAGTATGGGACCTTTAACCGCTAAGGACTTTCTGTTAAGACTTACTCGCCTTGGCGCTAAAAAAGCAATACTTTTATCCGATAAGGCGTTTGCAGGGGCAGATACAATAGCCACTGCCTACACACTTTCCTTGGCTGTTAAGAAAATAAACCCTGACCTTATTTTCTGCGGCAGACAGACCCTTGTAGGAGACACTGCGCAAACAGGACCTATGCTTTCTGTTTATGCTAATACCTCGCTAATAACTAATGTTATGAGCATTGATGAAATAGGGGAGAGCATTACCTGTACCACACGTGATATGGGTGTACAGAGTGCCCCAATTCCTGCCCTTATAACAGTAGAACGCATTAATAACCTGAGACTGCCTAGCATTATTTCAAAAATGGGTGAGGTAGAGGTTCTAACTGCCGAGGATTTGGGCGCCCAAATAGAGAAATGCGGTCTGAAAGGTTCGCCTACAAGGGTGCTTAAAACCTTTGAGAATGAGTCGGGCAAAAGAAAATGCAAATTTATAACTACCGCAGAGTTAAAATCGGCTATAGAAGAGGGTTTAAAGAAAAACCGCGAAAAAGTGACTGTTACTGAGAGCGGTGGCGCTAAGCTTTCAAAGGTTTGCATTGTAGGTGAAGCACCACGTTCCTTTGCAGAAACTGTAAGTGACGATATAACCGTTTTACCTCTCACTAACGCTAAGGAATTGGCGGCTAAAATCACCGAGCTTGAGCCCAATGCAGTGCTTTGGGGCAGTGATTCACTTTCTAAAAAGCTGTCAGCCCAAGTTGGCGCAATGTTGGGACTCGGTCTTTGTGCCGACTGCACACTTCTTGAAACCGACGGCGAAAAGCTTTTAATGTACCGCCCAGCGCTTTCGGGCAGTATTATTGCTAAGATTGAAAGCCTTACCAAGCCCTCAATGGCAACGGTAAGAACTACCCAAAGCGGCGGTGACATAGTGGTAGCGGCAGGTTGGGGTGCTAAAGATAATCTTGACACTGTCAAAGCCTTTGCCGACAGTATAGGCGCCGATATGGCAACCACACGAAAGGCAGTAGATAATAATATATTGCCTTATAGCCTGCAGGTAGGCTTAACGGGTAAAACGGTAAGCCCGCCCGTTTATATTGCAGTTGGTGTTTCGGGTGCTGTTCACCATATAGTCGGTATGCAGGCGGCAGGAACGGTAATTGCCATTAACCCCGATAAAGACTCCCCCATTTTCGATTATGCCGATTACGGAATAATTGGAAGCTGTGAGGAATTAGAAAAAATTTTATAGAATAAGAGAAAAAAGGTGCTGTATCATATTAAGATGCAGCACCTCAGACTGTCGAATAACCCCAAATCTCAAGCGAGGTTTGGGGTTATAAATTTT
>CAZNTP010000058.1:0-10550 GCA_964575985.1 uncultured Ruminococcus sp.
CAATACTTACGCCAATTTTCCCAAACTGTTGCTCTGTTTTTTTATACCGTTCACTGCCTTTCCAATCATCACCTGAAAAAAGCACATCAAATTTAAACCTGCTCCACGCAAGCATTTTATCGTCTGTCGTTGCAATATCTACTTTTTCAGCGCAGTCAACACATTTAAGCGCATTTAAAATACGAAGTCGGTCATCTTCCTTTATAATAGGTTCTTTTTTCTTTATTTGCCGTACATAGTCATCATCACACATCCCAACAATGAGATAGTCACACTGTGCTTTACAGCGTTCTAATAAATTCAAGTGCCCTACATGGAATAAATCGAAAACTCCACAAGTATATCCAATTCTATATTTTTTCATTTTCTTCCACCCAATACGCATTATTTTCATGATGCGTAATTTGCTTTTCTTTTGGTGGCAATTGCATATAATCACCATACATCTTAGTTAAAATATTATCATATCCTATTGGAATTTTAAACTGGGTATCTTCAAAATCCATCAAAATATAATCATTAAACCATTCTCTTTTATAATGATTATTTACAAAATTATAACAGCTTTCTACAGCACCTACATACGTACTATCCTCATACGAATATAGCCTGTGCAAAGCATCAGCTTTATTAAGTAAATTATTTTTATTTCCGCAAAGAAGCTTAACTATCGGCAAACCTATCTTCTTTTTAAGCTTTCCTTCGGAGCTCATTACGCAACATAAATATAATCTATAATAGAGTTGCAGTCTGCGGTACCACTTTTTGTACTTTTTTTCTTCGGCGGGCTGACCGTCAAGCGGAAAAATATCAACATCAACCCCTAAATACCCGTTAGAATAATCTGTGCTCTCTTCGATTTTAACCGTCTTTGTATCTACAACCTTAACAATTGAGTGGCGGGCTATTTTTTCATAGGGAGAGATTGCTCTATAACGAGACTCTTTTTTATTATAAAGTTTTAAAAACTCATTATAGTCATCCCTTGGCATCCAGATATCTATATCGTCATCCCAAGGAATAAAGCCCTTGTGACGAACAGCGCCTATAAGCGTACCGTAAGCTAAAAAATATTTTAAATTATTTTCATCACAAAATTTTGCAATATCTTTTAAAATTTCAAGCTCTACCTGCCGAATTTCGTCAAATGTCATTGGTTTCATCGCATTTCTCCTACCATAACCTCTATTTTATTATTGTTTTAATCTTCAAAATTAAAATCGAGTCCAACCAGCTTTAAATCATCCTGATATTTACCAACATTGCTTTTGTTTATAATTTTAATATTACCCATCACTCTCGAAAACTTTTTGCCCCGCAGTGCATCTGCAAGATTAGCCACCCAAAAGGCAGGCAAAAGAATAGGGCATTTCTTAAGCACCTTATATTTGTCACACATAACATCAAAAGGCTCAAATATCCTATTACATATTTTTCTAATACCAATGTTATCAAAGCTTGTTGATTTATACTTTTTAATCATTGTAGAAAATACCGAGGCTTCATAGCATCCTGCCGCACCGCTTTTAAATATAACATCTGTAATAAGCTCGTTTTTCGAGGTGGCAGTTCTACCCTCAAACCATACCTCAAAGGTTTCAAGAACATTAACAAAAAATTCATAAAGGTTAAGCTTTTTAAGCTCGGTCTTTATATATTCCTTGTCAAGCTCCTTGTTTTTTTTAAGATACATCCAAACATCCAAAGCATGCTTTAAACCTATTCCGGCATCTCGGTAATGCTTGGCAAAATGTGTGAAGATATATATCAATTCATCTTCTGTTGTCATTTTAAAGCGGTAATCATTACCGTCCTTTTCTCTTGCCAGATTCCAACCGTCACCAAAATATTCATAAAAATCTTTATTACTAGACGGAATCAATTTGCTATGCAATTCAACGAACAGGGATTCATGGTGCCATTTAAATTCATGATCACTGACATTTCCCTCACTAAAGCCTAAGGACATCATTATTTCCCTTATCTTACCGTATTGCTCAGTACGAATAAGTATATCGGTATCCCCCATAATCCGCATCTCAGGCTTTGGATATAATTTCTTTAAAACACTACCTTTAAGCAGCATATATTCTATAGCATTTTTTTCGAATGCATTACAAATGTCTTCGATTTTATATAACTGCCTTTGACTGACAGCTATATATGTGCAGGTAATTGTAAAAAGCTTCTGCATTTGTTCACATTTAGTATCTACTCCACAATTGAGTGCTCCGTAATAAATCATAGCCGATATGCCGTGTTGCTTTGCAACCTCACAAGCTTTTGCAAAATCAAAACCGTCAGGCATCTGGAGCTTCATACCGGTCAATGCACTCTTAATAAGTATAAGCAAACCTTTTTGTTCAATATTCATAGCTTCTCCTCTAGGGTAGAGTGAATAATCCGAACTCCGTTTTAAAAAGGCGGATTTTCGCTCATCCTGTGTAAATTCGTTTAATATCATTACCTTTGTTTATTGCCCACTGTTTTTTTACTGCATAACTCCCAAAAAACTTTCTTTTCTGCCTTAGTTAAGCAAAAACAAAAAAGTGTAACAGCATACACCAATGTCAATAAAACAGTTTTTATTATTAAGAGCAACCAACCACCGTCTGCCATAAAAGAGTTAAGCAATATTCCAAAAAACAATGTGATTATAACAGCAGGTGCCATTCTTAAATAACATTTTTTTATAAAATTCATTATATCCAGCTTCATTATTTTTTTATGAACTATATGATATAATATTGCCCTTAGAAAATATGCAAGAAATATTGAAAAACAAGCGCCCAATGCTCCATACCTTGACGATAGTACAAACGAACAAATTACATTAAAACAGCCTGTAGCAACCGTAATCAACGCCTGTGCCTTAACCTTATTCTTTAATACCATTGCAGTATTGGCAATTTGTAATGAATTGAAAAATATTCCGGGAATAATAACTAATAATATACCAAGATAAGCCGCCGCAAAATCATTGCCCATCCAAAGCCTTATAAACGACCTGCCAACCGTTGCAAAGCCTACAACAATAAGGCCGTTTAATGCAAACTGGAAGCGACCGACCTTAATCATAAGCGGCATTATATCTGAGCCTTCGTCATTACCCGCATAAATCCTTGAGATTTTAGGCATAAACATACCGTTAATGGCGGTTGTTAATAAATACGAATATTGCTCTATTGTTGTTACCACTCCAAAAATTGCTATAGCAGTTGTGTTGGCTACTATACCTAAAATTGAAGGTGTTACAGTAAAAACAAGTCTACCGGCTAAAGCATCCACCGTTACCCAAAAAGTAAACATAAATATAGATTTATAAATTTTCCTATCATTATATCTAAAATTAACCTTTATGGGTGTTTTATTTTTAATGACCAACAGCTTATAAGCTATAACACAAATGCCCGAAAAAGCATTTGCGGCTACCAATGCATACAGACCAAGGCCAACAAATAGTGCTATAGCCGTTAAAACAATGCTCATTACCCGTTGAATTATATCTGCAATTTTGAGCTGTATGAATTTCTCATAAGCCGTTAAAACGCCGTTAAGAGTTACAAACGGAAAATTAATAACAGCATAAATTCCTGCCATAAGATAAACCGTCTTGAATTTTGCTATTTCATTTGCAGTCAGATTTACATAAATATTATCAATGAAAAAATACAGAACTATTAAAATAAGCAGTATAGCAGCATCAACAATAAGATATAGCTTGTAAACTGCTCCCATAAAATTATCGGCTTTTTCTTGCTCACCCTCGGCAATATATTTCGAAACAAACCTTGTTGTTGCCGTACTGAGACCGAAATCCACCAAAAATAAGGTTATTAAAGAATTTGCGAGGGTATATAAGCCGTAATCACTTTTTCCGATTTGAGCTATCATCCAAGGAGTATACAATAGCCCTGCCAATATATTTACTCCAATTGAAATATATGATAAAACGGCTCCCATTTTTATTTGATTGTTTTGTTTCATTTTATTTCCTTATATATCTAAATTAGTAATGCATTTTATATAACGGATATTTACTACAATCCCATTCATTGATACCAATTGTCCTTTAATCTTTCCGCCCTACTGCAAACCCCATTTTCGAAAATATCGGGATTTTTATTTCCACTCAAGATGGCATCGGCTAATTGGATAAGCCTGTCCACCGCATTTTCTGCATTCCACTGATTACGCAATGTTTTATATGCGCTAATGCCCATTGCTTTTGTTTTTGGGACATTATCAATTAAAAATTTAACATTTTTATATAAATTTGGGGTATTGCCGTCTTTATAAATTAAACCGTTTTCACCGTTATTAATCAAAAAAGGTACCGAGCCTATCATACTACTTGCCACAACCGCGCAAGCAGAATTCATAGCCTCATTTAGTACGGCGCCCCAGCCCTCATTTCTGTCAGATGTAAAGAGAAAAATCTGTGCCTGCTCCATATATTCGCGTACTTTTTGAGCCGGCATAGAGCCTAGCATGTGCACTCTATCTTCAAGAGCGCTATTATTTATTAGTTCCTTTATTTGCTCTTCCATATCACCCGAGCCAATAATATTAAGCTCAAAATCATAACCGTCATTTTTAAGCCTTTGGGCAACCTTTATTGCATATTCGGGGTGCTTCCAATCAATAATTCTGCCAACCCAAAGAATAGAATTTTTCCTTTTTTGAGAAACTAATCTATCAATATCCTCATATTCTTTTGTCTGCGGAAAATATCCCCATTTATATGTCTTGTTTATGAATGTGCCCGTTTTTGCAAAATCCATAGCTGTAAAAGCACTAGAGCATAATAAATAAAGATTTTTATATCTGCCATTCTGCCAAAACCGTTTTACAGCAACCAACGGCATTAGATAAAAAGGCTTCTTTTTCTTATAAAGCCTTTCAGAATATCTAAATGTGAGCTTTCCTCCCCTTAGCCGCTCTTTTATATAAATATCGGGAGCGCTTCCGGTAACCACAACATCAGCTTCGCGGCATAAAAGCATAGCTTTTTTATGACTGTCATCATTTTTGTAAGCCTCTACAACGAAACCATATTTGGAATTCATATCCTCATATCCTAAATTTATCCGCACCTCAGGCGTCTTGATTGTGGCAACAAAATAAAACTCAACATTATTTTTTTGTTGCATTTCGAGACAGAACGGCAACTGATGGTGATTAAGATAGTTAGAAAGAAATACTATTTTCACTGCTCATACAACCTTATATATTCTTTAAATTTCTCATTCTTGTCAAAGGCTTTTGCCGCTTTAAAGCAATCCTCCGCAGTATAAGCTTTTTCCTTGGATATTCTTATTATTTCAAAACACAAAGAATCAACGGCATCCTTTTCAACTACTGTTCCGCATTTATTGTCTACCATCTCGGGACTGCCGCCCGCATTAAAGGTAATAACAGGTGTTCCGCAGGCAATTGCTTCCATATTAACAGTCGGATAATTTTCTTCTCTTGTAGGGTTAACGAATAAATCCGCCGCAGTATAAATTTTTGCAAGCTCTATGCTGTCTTGGGTTGTATGAATAGATATTATGTTTGGGGGTAAAAGCTTATCGACATTTTCATCTGTTCCAACAAGAACTATCTTGTATTTATTATCCAATCTCTTAGAAAGTTCTATAAAAACATCTAATCCCTTTCGCTTTCCCCAGCCAAATGCGACCCCTAAAAGAATAAATTTGTCTTCGCAATTATATTTTTTTCTAAAATCACTGGGTGTAGGCTTGAAAGTCTCCAAATCAATACCGTTATTTATAACCTTTACGGGATACTCACTTAAAAAAGACTGCTTTACTAAATCAGCAAGCCATTTTGACGGTGTCACAACAGTCAAATTCTTTACACCTGTAAACCACTTTTTCTTTAGCTTATACATATATTTTGAATTATCAAAAATGCTTTGAGGGTAACCCTTATACTGTGAACAACACCGACACCCGTTTTTCCATTTATTACAGCCAACCATATCAAAATAGGGACAGTGGCCGGTCATTGCCCAACAATCGTGCAGTGTCCAAACAACGCGTAGATTTCTTTTCTTTATAAACCTAAAAAGCAAAGGTAAATTTATATAATGACCGTGAATATTATGAAGCTGCATAATATCGGGTTTAAATTTTTTTAGTCTTTTTAAAAGCCTGACAGTCGAAACAAAGGAAAAGTATCCGTTAAGGCCGGTTAATCTTGCCAATAAAATATGTATTAGCTTTCCGTATTTAGACCCTACTTTAATATTACTTTCTAATATATCATCAATAGGATGATACGAATATCCCGTATACCCCTCAACAATGTGACCGTGATTTTCTGCTGTTTTTTTAATTTCCAGCATAATTCTTCCGGTGCTACCGTAAGGTACAGAATTTATCTCAAAAATTTTCATACTTAAGCCTCAAATATAGTTTTATAAACTGTAAAGCTCTCCCATAAATCATTAGTAAAAAACGAATAATATCTTAATATATAAATTATAAAAAGTAATGCCGGGAAAGCATAAATATTAATTATTCTACTTTCATAATTATCGTTATTTTTATAATTCTCTTCTATAATAGCAGGAATAGCCACAACAGAGAAAATATCAAAATACATCTGTATTCTTGTGAGCATTGATAATCGATATGCCAATACCGAAAAGACCACTGCAACTAAATAGAGCTTTGCAAACATTAGCTTTTTGCCGCTTAGTCTGCCAATATTCATCAACACATAAATACCGTAAAGCGAGGATAAAAGCGTTGCGCGCAAGCTGTTTTCGGCAATGTCATCAAAATAATAATTATAGTTTGCATTGTCAAAATAAGACAACACCTCTTCTATAAAGGCATAAAGCACCTCAGGCGTCAGCAAAAAGAAAAGAAAAACTGCTATAACGGTTATAAGCTGCCATTTTTTAATCCTGTTGCCGTTCGCAAGAAAATATATTGGCAATAAAACTATAGCGCTGTTATGGAACAAGGCAGCTAAAATAATAATAGCAATATACGGAATTATTTTTTTCTTATACGCAAAGCCTACAGCTATAATAAATAGACCGATAGCTATAGACTGCCTTACTGCCGATAAATTAACTAAAAACAAATACGGATTTATAACAAAAATCAAAAAAGCAAAACCTAAATATTCAAGCTCTACATTATCGGTTATAAGCTTATAAACCGTAAATAAAAAGAATAAACTAACTATAGCCAGCAATAACTGAAAAGATGGTATTATCTCGTTTAAAAACACAAAAAACCATTCATTTATAAGGGTATCTCGATCGGTTTCAGTTATGATGTCATACATATTCATATATGACATATAATCATTTCCGTAATCATAACGGAGTGCCGCAAAAACAAATAAAACCGCAAACGGCAATAAAAGAATTTTTTTGGTATTGGCTTTTAAAAAAGATACAAACGCAGAAAATAGCAATACAATATGAACCATTAACCTGTTACTCCGAAACCTGTTTTAAAATATTTTTTGCTATACTTTTAGCTAAAAGCTTCTCATTCGCATATAAACAAAATTTAGTGTATTTTTTTTCTTGATTTTCAGCATCAAACGCAGCCTTTAGTGCACACTTAATAGACACACTATTTGCGGCATAAATAAATTCTTCATACCGCTTTGGCATACCGTCCAACATATATGCCACCACAGGCTTACCGCTCTGCAAATATTCAATGTTCTTTGACGGGAAAGAATATTTGGTATACTCCTCATTATTAGGACGGGGATTTACAAGCACAGAGGCATTTTCTATAATTTCCTTTGCTTTTTCGGGTAAAACCTGACCTAAATACTCAATACGGCTGTCCTCTTTTGCCTTAGCAAGTACATAATCGACAGCATCACCCGCTCCGCAGAGTATAAGACGGTAGTTCTCCCCCTCAATTTCACAAAACGCATCAACTAGCTCATTTATCCCAAATACTTTATTCATTTTACCGGTATAAACTACCGATTTAATATCGCTTTTAGAAGTCTTACTCTCTTTCCGGGGAAGCTTATCTATAATTCCCTCAGCCACAAAATAAGGTCTGTCGCCAATATGAAGCATTTCTTTCATTGGCTCAGTAAGAATTACAAAAGAGTCTACATTTTTTATTTCTCTATCCATTCTTTTTATATCTACAATCTTTAAAATATCGTAAATTTTAGAACGGTTGGCATCCAAATTCATATACTGCGGCAAATCCGGCACCACAAAACAAATTTTAGCATTTGGAAGAAGTCTTTTAGCATAAGAAGCTGCTTCTAAAAAAGGCTGATGTGCACTGTAGGCTATAATTAAATCGTAATTCTTTTTTTGTGCCTTAATAAGCTCCTTGATTTTTCTTTTTAATGATGCCGCTCTCGAAAAATTGCGGTATCCCCAAATATTGTTAAACTTGACATAAGTATATTCGGTTTGCTTCTCAGAAAAATCCCGAAAAAATATTTTTTTATATTTATTAGGATATGCACCTATAAGCGGAGCAGAAATAACATCAATATCCACATTGTTTTCCTTAAAGCCGCCTATCAACTTTTTTTGAAAGATATTGGCAGAAAATTCAGCATACCCTTTAGAATTTTCTATTATCTCTTTCTCATTTTCTTTTGCAAAAACGCCGCCTATAAATAATACCGACATTTTACTCTTCCCTTATCCTTTTTCGCTTTAAAACACTATAAAAAACATATTTCACAGTATAGAATAATGCCACAATAGGATTATATCCAACAAAACGCAAAGCCTTATAATGCATTCCAAAAGCCTTTACCCTGTTAGAAGAACGTGATTTTTCTTGAAGTCTGTATGTAAGTAATGGCTCATCTAAACCGTATGCATAATCAATATCCTTTAACATCATAAGCCAGGTGGCATAATCCTCACTCATGCTGTCGTCAGGCATTTTGTAATTCTCCATAAGCTCTTTTTTAACCATAACCGCCGAACATGAAATGAGGCAACTGTTAAGTACTGTTTCGTAATCAATCTTCTTAGGAGCTCCCATAACATAATTGTACCTATAACCATCATGCGACATAAAGCCTGAAGCAGTATATGTAAGTTCAGCTTCGGGGTTTTCCTCTATAAATTTCAATTGCTTTTGAAGCTTATCCTCGGTCCATATATCATCACTGTCAATAAAAGCTATCCAATCAGAATTAGCGTTTTCTACTCCAAAGTTTCTACTATATGATACACCGCAATTTTTTCCATTCCTGTATACACGTATTCTATTATCAGTATTGGCTAGGCGGTTGATAATCTCCACTGTATTATCGGTTGAACCATCATCAATTACTATTAATTCGAAATCATCAAACGTCTGATTTAAAACCGAATTTATAGTATCTTCAACCGTTTTTGCGGCATTATACGCCGGAATAATAACACTAACTGCTGGCATAGCTTTCTCTCCTATTTTTTAACTTTTGACAATTTGGTGGATAAAGTCTCCGGTTCATCATCAAACCCACATTTTAGAAACGTGTAAATATCCTAAAAACAAAATTATATTCTTTATAATTTTAACATACTTACTAACTATTGTCAATTAGAAAGAGACCGCGTCGAACTAAAAATATATGGAAAAGCACCCGATATATTTGCGTATATCGGGTGCTTTTCAAAATTTGCATAAATTGATTTACTTATATTATATTCTTATACTTTCACAAGACAAAATATAATCTGTCGAGCAAAACACGCGTTGCAGCATATTGCTTTATGTACTTGCTAAAGAGGCTTTTAATTCTGTTATTTCTGCAGCTAAACTTCGTCTGTACTTAACTGTCAAGGTAAAATAAGTATTATATCCGCTTAAATAAAAATTCATTGCTGAACCGTCAGCAGAAAAAATAAAGCCGTCAACAACACCGTTTTCATCAGCCCCTACCTTTTGCCCTGTGGTTGCCTCAATTACAGAAATGGTAGACGGGTCATAGGTGGTTTTTGTTGTTTCGTAAGCTACATATTCAAAGCTACCATCATAACGCAAAGCACAGTTATCTAAATATGTTTCATTATCTGATACTGTAAAATATATAGCCCCTAAATCATAATCGGCATTATAGATACTTATATAATATCTCCCGTTTTCGTTGTTTATAGTGGCTGTTTCGGAATATGTCGGACCGCCATATTCGTCAAGAGCAAAATGCAAATCTGCCGTTATAGTTCCACTTCCTACAATATCAAACGAAAAAACAGCAGCAGTTTGAGCAGGTATAGTGATATAGTGTCGCACGTTTTGTATATAATCATTAGATATTGTTTTTGTACTTTCTTTATTCACTCCTGCTACAGAGGGAAATGTGGTTTGTTTTATGCTGACTTCTAATGCTGAAGACGGAAATGCATCACTTAAAGCTAATGGACTTGTGCTTGTAGCGCCTTTTTTTGCGACTTGGTTTTGGGTGGTAAATAAGTCATATAATACCTTATTCTGTACAGGATTTATACTGCTTGATGACAGTACAGTATCACACAGCTTATTAATATCCTTATTATATTCACACTCAATAGTCACATCTTGGGTATCCGTAGT
>CAZNTP010000059.1:0-10492 GCA_964575985.1 uncultured Ruminococcus sp.
TTGCGCGACATCTCGCGGCTTAGAAAAATTAAAAAGTTATTAAAGATATTAATCGACCAAAAACGGCCGGCTTGATTTTTGCACCCTAAAAACCGCATTTTTAGCTGATTCATCTTAATTTTAATATTATCTTGAACAAAAAAGCATCCGAGGCTCATCTTTAACCGTGAACCTCGGATTTTTCAGACTGTTTTTTTACAGCCCCTTTTGCTATTCTTTTAACAAAAATCTGTTCTGTATTTTTCAATAGAAGCCTGAATTATTTTGATTGCATCCTCTCTGCCTTTTACATCGTCAACAGCGGTAGACTTGTGTTCAAGGCTTTTATAGACCTCAAAAAAGTGGCGCATTTCGTCAAAAATGTGCTTTGGCAGTTGGTCAATGTCCTTATACGCATTATAAGTCGGGTCATTAAAGGGGATAGCAATTATCTTTTCATCATTGCGTTCGTTATCAATCATTGTGATAACACCTATTGGATATGCCCTTACAAGTGTTAACGGTTCAAGGTCCTCAGAACAGAGCAAAAGCACGTCAAGCGGGTCGTTATCGTCACCGTAGGTGCGGGGAATAAATCCGTAATTAGCAGGGTAGTGGGTAGATGTATGAAGAATTCTGTCAAGCATTATATATCCTGTTTCTTTATCAAGCTCATACTTCTTTTTACTGCCCTTTGAAATTTCAATTACACATATAAAATCCTCGGGTGTTATTCTTTTGGGTGAAATATCATGCCAGATATTTGCCATTGGCTTTTACTCCTTTAAAAAATCAAGTAATGACCTTGCTTAAAAAGTCTCTAAGGCGGGGACTCTTGGGATTACCGAAGACCTCTTCGGGTGTGCCTTGCTCCATTATTATGCCTTGGTCTATAAATAATACTCGGTTTGCTACTTCCCGTGCAAATCCCATTTCGTGTGTTACAATAGCCATAGTCATACCGTCGTTTGCAAGCGATTTCATAACCTCTAAAACCTCGCCAACCATTTCGGGATCAAGGGCAGATGTGGGCTCGTCAAAGAGCATAACCTCGGGCTCCATACAAAGAGCTCTTACAATTGCCACACGCTGTTTCTGCCCGCCCGAAAGCTGTGAGGGGTAGGAATTAGCCCTATCGGCAAGACCTACTTTTTCAAGCAATTTCAAGGCTTTTTCTTCTGCTTCTGCTTTAGAAAGCTTTAAAAGCTTCATTGGTGCTATAGTCATATTTTTAAGCACAGTCATATGGGGAAACAGGTTAAACTGTTGGAATACCATTCCTATTTTTTGACGGTGTGTGTTTATATTGGTCTTGGGGGCTGTAATATCCGTGCCCTCAAAATAAATACTGCCACCCGTTGGCTCTTCAAGCAGGTTAAGTGTTCTTAAAAAGGTGGATTTACCGCAACCCGAAGGGCCTATGATTACAACAACCTCGCCCCGTTTGATTTCAATATCAATGCCCTTCAAAACCTCAACCTTACCAAAGGATTTCTCTAAGGCTTCAACCTTAATAATGGTATCATTAGTGGTCACTGTTGCGAAGCCTCCTTTCAAGAATTCCAAGTAGTTTGGTTAAAATAATTACTATTACAAGATAAATTACCGCAAGGCTTATGTAGGGAACATAGGCCTGATAGGTAATACTTACGATGTTTTGAGCCTGCTTTGTAACATCACGCAAAGCAATAACAGATACAAGCGAGGTATCTTTAAGTAGGGTAATCATTTCGTTGCCAAGGGCGGGCAAAATGTTTTTAATAGCCTGCGGAATAATAAAATGCAACATAGTCTGTACATAGTTAAAGCCCAAAGAACGACCGGCTTCCATCTGACCGCGGTCAATAGACATAATTCCCGAACGTGCAATTTCGGCAACATAAGCGCCTGAGTTGATACCGAGTGTTATGATACCGCAGGTGATGGTAGCAGTATCGCTTTTAGGCACCATTACAACAAATCCCATAATAAGAAGCTGAACCATCATAGGTGTTCCTCTTATAACGGTAAGATAAACATTGGAAACGGTATTAAGTATTCTTAACGCTATATGGGGTTTTTTGGTGCTTAAATCGTGCGAGGTGCGGATAACCGCAATTATTAGTCCTATAATAACGCCTAAAATAAGTGCGCCTATAGTTACTATAAAGGTTATTTTTAAGCCGTCGGTGAAAAATTTCCAACGGTCAGCATAAATAAAGGTCTGATAGCACTGAAAAATAAAATTCTGTATCCATTCGGGACAGCTTTGTATCCAATTTGGCGCGTTGGATAACCAATCTGCAAAGGAAATTAAGTTCAAAATCTCACTCTTTTCTAAAAATAATAGCAGGGTAGCAAAGCCGCCCTGCTACAAATATTAATCTAATTATTCTGCTGCGTTTGCTTCAGAGGGGATATACTTTTCGATGATTTCAGCAATTTTGCCTTCGTCCTTAAGCTCTTTGAGGGCTTTGTTGAAATCCTCCTGCAACTGCTTGTTTTCCTTGGAAATAGCGGCTGCATAATCCTCAACTGCATATTCAGTATCAAGAATCTTAAGACCTTCGTTAGCCTTTACAAAATTCTTAGCAGGCTCGTTGTCAATAACAACACAGTCAACCTGACCGTTCTTTAAAGCAGCAACTGCAAGTGCGCCGTTGGTAAACTGCTTAACATTTTCCTGACCGAAATCGTCGGTGCAGTAGATATCGCCTGTAGTACCGGTCTGAACGCCGATTTTCTTACCCTCAAGGTCGTCAACTGTTGCGATTTTAGAATCATTGGGAACGATAACAACCTGAACGCCTGTAGCGTATGTATCAGAGAAATCAACTGTAAGCTTACGCTCGTCATTAACTGTCATACCTGCAAGAGCAAAGTCAATAGCGCCTGACTGAACAGCAGTAAGAAGTGAATCAAATTCCATATCCTTAATCTGAAGTTCCTTGCCGAGCTTTTCAGCTATAGCAGCTGCGATTTCAGCATCGATACCAACGATGTTGTTGTTATCATCAACAAATTCATAAGGGGGGAAAGTTGCGTTTGTGCCCATTACGAGAACATTGTTGTCGTCAGCGTCGCTATTAACTTCAGTAGTTCCGCAAGCAGCGAGTGTGAAAACCATGCATATTGTAAGTATAAGGCTTAAAATTTTTGCAAACATTTTCATAAAAAATCTCTCCTAAAATTAAAATTACCGCAAAATTACGGCTTTTTTACTCAAAAATTATACCACTTTAGTTAATAAAAGTCAACATCTATTTGCATAAATATGCAAATAGATGCAGAAAAATACTAAAATATGCTATGAATGTTAGGTGTGGTGTCTTCCATCAGTTGATGAATAAGCGTTTCTACCATACTGGAATACTCATAAAAAATCTCATTATCCTTTGTATTACTGTAGGCTTTAAGTGAGCTTATAGCCAGCTCAATTTCGTCAATGTCAGAGTGATTTGCAAAAAATGATAAGCCTTTTTCCTTTTCACTCCAATATTTTTCTAGTTTTTCGGCTTCCTTTGTTGCATCCTTGTCTGTGGAATAGACACTTATGCATTTTTCGAGATATTTTTTTGCAGTGTCGCAAGCGGTATCAATATATAAATATCCGTAAATATATCCAGTTAAGACTAATAACGACAAAATTCCTGCGGCAATTAACCTTTTCAAATGTTATCCCTCTTTTTTACAATTGTATAATTACCGTTACGGTCAAGCATCATAAGAAAAACATTTTGTGCGCTGACATTTTCTGTTTTTAATTTTTTATCAATATCTTTTCGGTCGAACTCTAACGCTTTTAGTGATTCATCAATAATTTTTCCGTCGCTGATAACAGGCAGAAAAAGTGCTTCCTCCGGCTTTCTTATATTGAGGTCGCCAACGGTTGCGGGCTGTTCAGAACTTTTTAAAAGTACACTTAAATTGCCGTTTACCTCAAGCACAGCGTAGGCTACAGTTGAAATATCAAAAACGTTTTGTCCGCGCAGTAATTCTATAAGGTCAAGAATTGTCATTCTGACATTCTTCATAGCGTGCTGGTCAATAACCCCGTTTTTTATAACTACTATTGATTTTCCGCTCATAGCCTTACGGATGTACTGATTTTTCATTGTCAGCACCGAAATTACAATTTCAAGTATAACCAGCATAAAAATTGCCATTACGCCGATAAGAAGTGGCTGTGAAGTATCCTGCAAAGGAATTGCGGCTATTTCGGAAATAAGCAGTGTGATTACGAGCTCATTCGGTTGCATATCGCCGATTTGCCGTTTCCCCATAAGGCGAATACCCAAAGTTACAAATATATAGAGAATTATTGTTCGTATTATTGTTGTAATCAAAAATATCACCTTAAAATATTGTACCCAATAATATTTAAAAATGCATAGCCTTTGTGTTGACAAAATGTATTTAAAGTAATAAAATTACTCATTGAGGTGAAGCTGAATGTTTGGCTTTTTAAAACGCAAGAAAAATGAAAACGAAAATGTCCTTTTTGAAATGGACGGCAGAGAGATAAAGTATGTTACAAGGCGAATCAGAAGTGACGACGGTACCGTTAAGGAAACAATTATGGGAAAGTCGGGCAGAATTGTTGTAATTGACGGTGAAATCCGTATAATGTGCGGAGAAAAGGATGTTTTTAAATGTATGGCTGAAAACGCTACATATTATACCTTGCTTAGCGGTGACGGTATAACCGTTACGGGAGTAAATTCACTTAACGGCGAGCAAATGGATATGGTAGTTTACTATACCTATCACAGAAAGTAAAATCGGTGTAAAATTTATGGGACTTTTAAAAATTGTGGCTCAGATTTTGGGCGTATCCGCCTTTATTCTATCGGCAGTTTCTTTTCAGGCAAAAAGCTTTAAAATGATAAACACTTTAAAAATAGTAAGCCAGATACTTTTTACAGTTCAGTATTTTATGCTTGGCGCAATTACCGCAATGTTTATGAATTTATTCAGCTTTTTGAGAGGTTTTGTGTATATTCGTTTAGTTAATAAAAATAAATCAACCGTATGGGCTCAGGTGCTATTCAGTTTGATTTTTATTACTATCGGCATTTTGACCTGGGACGGAATAATCGGGATTTTTGCAATGCTTGGAACAGTATTACAAACTATAGCATACGGTAATGAAAAACCGTCTAATATACGGCTTATTAATCTTCCTACCTGCTTTATGTGGATGGTTTATAACTGGCATTATAGCTCTGTTGGCGGGCTTATGTCTGATGTGTTCAGCTTTGTTTCAATAGTTATTGGTATTATTAGATTGGATATGCCTGAAATTAAGAATAAATTAAGGAAAAATAAGTAATTTTTAATATTTTTTAGTATTTATATTTTAAAAGAAAACCGTGCAACATATTACAGGAGGAAATGTAATGAAGGTTGTACGGTTTTTTATTAAATTTTTCTTTTGTATAGCTTTAGTGTTGAGCGTTTTGGTTTTTGCCGCAATTTTTTATTTACAAAGCAATATAAGTGATGATTATAAAATTAAAAAGGGCGAGAGTCTTTATATAAATTCAAATATTCCCGTAACGGCAGAATTCGGTGGTGTTGAGCTTTCCCACAGTAATGCAAATTTTACTGTAGGGGAGAATTATGAGGTAAATTTAAAGGCATTCGGTGTAATCCCTTTTTCAACAGTAAATGTTGAGGTTGTGGATGAGATGTATGTTGCGGTTTTAGGCTCGCCTTTTGGAATGAAAATATATACAGAGGGAGTTCTTATAACAGAACTGAGCGTAGTAGAAACCGAAAACGGACAGAAATCTCCCGCAAAGCAGGCAGGACTGAAGCTTGGTGACTATATTATTTCTGTGAATAACGAGAAAATAACCACGAATGAGGATTTGATGCGTATTGTTGAGCAGTCACACGGTCAAAAGCTTAAATTTTTGGTTTCAAGAGAAAATAAGAAAATTTATATTAATGTGACTCCCGTAGTTTCAAAGGAAACGGGAGATTATAAGATTGGTGTTTGGGTGAGGGATAGCTCAGCGGGTATCGGTACTCTCACTTTTTACAGCCCCTCAACAAACATTGTGTGCGGTCTAGGTCATGGAATTTGCGATGAGGATACCGACGCTCTCTTAAAGTTAGATAAAGGCGAGATAGTTGATGCCGAAATTCTGTCGGTTGAAAAGGGTGAGGTGGGCAGCCCCGGTCAACTAAACGGAAAATTTGGGTTTACTACTTTGGGCAAAATTTGTCTTAACAGTAATGCTGGTGTCTATTCCGAGCTTGAAAGTGAGCTTAGTTATTCCTATCTTACTGAGGTGGCGCTGAAAAACGAAATTACCGACGGTAAAGCTCAAATTTTATGCACGGTAGAGGGTGAAAAGCCGAAGCTTTATGACTGTGAAATAAAGGTAAGGGTTTCGGCATTCCATTCAAAAACACAGAATATGGTTGTAACGGTTACTGACAATAGTTTGCTCGAAGCCACAGGCGGTATTGTTCAAGGGCTTAGTGGCAGTCCTATTCTTCAAAACGGTAAGCTTATAGGCGCCGTAACGCACGTTCTAGTTGACGACCCAACAAAAGGCTATGGCATTTTTGCCGAAAATATGCTTGAAACGGCACAAAGTGTAGCAGAAGAAAATTTAAAAGAAGCATCATAATTATTTCAAAAAACGGGACTTGTAGCTTTACGAGCCTCGTTTTTTGTATTATTTTATTGATTTTAATATAAATCAATTGTATAATTATTTTATATAGATTATGTGCGTTTTTTTATATAAATATTATGTAAGTGGCGGATTGAATATATGAATAAAACTTTATCAAGTAGATTGGGATACATTGACTTTTTAAAATTTGTTGGACTAACAGGAATAATTATTGCGCACGTTGGGGCACCTGAAAAAATTATGATGTTAAGGAACTTTGATGTACCTTTAATGGTAATTATTTCTGCAATATTAGGTAATTTGTCTTTTCATAAATATGCCGATAACAAAATCTTAGCTATTCGTTATTGCTTTGATAGAATTAAGCGATTGGTATTTCCCACTTGGATTTTCTTAATAATATATTTTTCTTTTTTGCTTCTTGAGCACCGTGTTTTCAGTTTTGAATATTATTTTCACTCCTTTACACTAACGAGATACGGAGTAAATTATGTGTGGATTGTTTTAATCTATTTGTATAGCGCATTGCTGATACCTTTATTTAATAAAATAAAGACATTGCCTTGGTCTTGGGGGTGTGTAGCGGTATTATATTTATTATATGAGATTATGTATTATTTTGAAATTGGGATAAACAACAAATTTGTTGATACAACCTTTTATTATATCATTCCATATGGTGCCTTAGCATATTTGGGATTTTGCTATCCTTTATTCAACAGGAATAAAAAAATAGCGGTTATGATAATAGCAGGCATCACTTTTATAGCACTTGGAATATATTATTGTATCCAAAACGGAAGTATACAAAACGTACAGATTGCAAAATATCCGCCTAGATTGTATTATTTGGGATATGGAATTACAGTGTCTTTTTTGCTATTAGCAATATGCGGGAGAAAACCGTTAAAACTATTTGAAAATAAAATTATTATTTTTATTTCTCGGCACTCTATGTGGATTTATCTGTGGCACATTTTGATGTTAGAGGTATATGCAATTTTAAAACTTCCTGAAATATGGTATATCAAATTATTAACGGTATATATTGCATCAATACTGATGGTTGTTTTTGTGAATAGTTTGCTTAATGTTATAGAAAAACGCAAATCATTTCCATTATTTAAGTATTTAAGATATTGATTAATTCAGGTGATAAATGTGATTTACAGAAAAATACCGCACTATGATTTTGGAAAGCTTGATTTCAGTAGCGTAAAAGACAGTGAATTCTTAAAAGATAAGTTTTATCTTGCCTTACCAAAACTGCAAAGTGCTTATGACTGTGAAAAAACCTTATTTTCGGTTTCAGATGTTTTTGAACTTAGAGTAATAAGGCGTTCTTATACGGACGAGGGCGAGGATATGCCGTCTATTCGCCGTGAGGGCTGTTTTTACTTTAATGAGGAAAATGAATGGATACTCGAAGCCAAGCTTGTAATGAGCGTGCCTGACGGCTCAAAAAGCGGTACATATAAATATTGAGAAATTTAAGAGCTATTATTTAGAACTTTTTGTTACACCAAAAAACGCTAAGCGTATTGGATTATCCTTTAGTGAGAAAAAAAGCGCCTGTGTGCTTGAATTGGATTTTGAAAACAACCGCATGCAGATTAATAACGCAAATATCGGGGAATTTGGTGACAGAATACCCACAATGCTAGAGCAGATGACGGATGGTAAAACTGATGCAAATAATATGAGCCAATTACCCCAAAAGGCTAAAAATTACTCATTGCCAGATATTACTTGTATAAATGAGCCGTTTACCGTAAAAATAATGCTTCGCTATTCTAAAAAATTAAGAAGCACTGTAATTGATGCAGAAATCGGGGAGAGAAGAACGCTGATTTCTGTAAGAGACGGATTTTTCCCGATAAAAATCACCGCTTTAAAAGACGGTGAATTAGAGTTAAACACAGATTCGTTAAACGAAATTGAAACGGTTGAATAGGGTGGAGGTGCTGTTTTGAAAATTCTTTCTTTTGGTGAGGTTTTGTGGGATGTTTATCCCGATAATAAATATATTGGCGGCGCACCGCTTAACTTTGCGGCACATTCGGCAAAGCTTGGTGCAGATTGCTATTTACTGTCGGCAGTGGGTGACGATGAGCTTGCGAAAGATACTTTAAAGGCAGTAAAGGGGTTTAATATCAATACTGATTATGTTGAGACTGTAAACGGAAAACAAACAGGCAAATGCTTAGTAACCCTTGATAAGAAATCGGTGCCGAGCTATAACCTTTTAAATGATGTTGCATGGGATTATATAAGCTTTAATGGAAAAAAGGAAAATTTTGATGCACTATATTTTGGAACTCTTGCTTTAAGAAGCGTTCATAACAGAGAAACACTTACTACCTTACTTCAAAATTACAGATTTAATGAGGTATTTGTAGATGTTAATATAAGACCGCCTTTTTACAGTGACTATGTAATTGATTTTGCTTTCAAAAGCGCAACTATCTTAAAAATAAGCGATGAAGAGCTTGAAACAACCTTAAAGGCTGTGAATATTGATTTTACGGATGATTTAGCAACGGTTTCAAGGTATATTACAGAGAAATATTCAAATATTAAAATTTTAATTATAACCTGTGGTGCAGACGGCTCTGTAGCATTTGATACGGTAAATAAAAGCTTTTACACCGCACCGCCCGTAAAAGCCAATGTTATATCTACTGTTGGCGCAGGAGATAGCTTTTCTGCAGCATTTTTAAGTAAATTTTTTAATGGTGAAAGCATAGAAGCTAGCCTTGAATTTGCTTCTAAAGTGGCAGGTTTTGTGGTATCGCATTATGAAGCAGTACCCGAATATAAACTTTCTGATTTTGGGTAAAAAATTAAACGGCAGGGAGCACCTGCCGTTTTTTGCGTATATATTATTTTTCAATAAATCTCTTAATTGCCATAATAGTTTCGTCACTTACAACGTGCTCAATTTTGCAGGCATCCTTGGCAGCGGTTTCATCACTGACACCGATAACCTCTAAAAATTTTGATAAAACGGTATGACGTTCAAAAATCTTTTTGGCGGTTGTAATACCAAGCTCGGTGAGGGTGAGCAAACCGTCGTTCGCCATTGTTAAATAGCCGCCTTTTTTGAGAAGTCCTACAGCGCGGCTAACACTAGGCTTTGAATATCCCATCTGTTCAGCAATATCAATACTTCGAACTGAGCCCGTCTTTTTTGAGAGGACATATATAGTTTCAAGATACATTTCAGCGGATTCGTGTAGATACATTGTAAAAATCCTCCTTATTAATCTAATAATAACATAAATAATAATTATTTGCAAGTGCAAAGATAAATGATAAAATATTAAAAATTTTTTCAAAAAAACTATTGACAAATATGGTAAGGTGTGGTAATATACAATGCGGTTAGCAGAGGCTAATCGTTTTTATGAGGCTTTAGTTAGCCTCAACTAATTAAAAGATTTTTTTAAATCAGGGGATGCATCATGAATTTAAATCTAGCCGAAGAAGGAAAAGAGTACATAATTCAGCGGATAGAAACTGATGATGAAGAGCTTGATGCCTTTCTGTTCTCCTTAGGCTGCTACAGCGGTGAGCCTATTACGGTGATTTCTCACCTAAAGGGCGGTTGCGTGGTTTCCATTAAGGATGGCAGATATAACATTGACTCTCAGTTGGCAGAGGCTATTATCATTTAATTAAAGTTTCTAAAAGTAATCCGCTGATTACTTTTTGCCTTTCGGTTAGCGGCGTCTAACTAATGTATTTTTTACAGGTAAAGCTGTATGAATAAAAAAATATATATTTCGCGGGGGGAAATTATTATGAGAATTGCTTTAGCGGGCAATCCCAATATCGGTAAGACCACTATGTACAATGCTCTTACAGGCCGTAATGAAAAG
>CAZNTP010000060.1:0-10164 GCA_964575985.1 uncultured Ruminococcus sp.
TATGGTCTTCCTTCATATGCATAAAGGTTGCATCCTTATCTGTTTTTGAAAAACTGTTTCGACCCGCGAATATATTATTGTATTCACTGTATTTCTCGGCTTTTTGGGTGCAATCTGCAACAGTTTCATAATCTCTTTGCAACAGTAATTTATGTTTTCCTTCTAATTTAACACTATTCTTTTCTACACTCTTTTTCCATACAAAGCTATATCTATTTGCATTGGCTTCTATTTTTGTTCCGTCTACAAACAGATTTTTTAATTCTATTTCACCCAATGAGGACAATTTCCCCACCAATTGCACAAACAGGTCTTCTATTATATTTTGCAGTCTGCCTGTGCGAAATCTTGCTATTGTATTATGGTCAGGTGCTTTGGCTCCATCTAACAACCACATAAAGTTTACATTGCTCTTGCAAGCTTCTTCTATATTTCTAGTTGAGTAATTGCCCGTCATATATCCGTACACAAGTATTTTGAACATTGCTTCGGGTGTTGCTAAATTAATTCCTCTGCTTCGTTTGTATGCTTTATTGAGATTAGAGTAATCTAATTGCTCACATATTTCATCCAATGTGCGTACCGATTCGTTCGGTTCTATTATCTTTTCTAAATTTAATGGTAATAATAGTTGATTTTTTCTCATTTTTGGTGTACAATCCTTTACGGTGTTTTTGGTTTTTGTGCAATTACTATTATACACCATTTAGGAGATTTCCGCACGGAAGTCTTCTATTTTTTGCAAAAAATTTGGGCTACCTCACTTGTTTAGTGAGACAGCCCCTTTTATTTTATCTTAGATAGCATCTATTTCGATAAGTGTAGCCATACTGTCGCCTCTGAAGAGGTTAAGATGTAAGCCCGCCTTCATAAGAACTTCGCCAGTGTATTCACCGAAGTCCTTATCCTCTATCCAAGGAGTAAAGGGTTTAATCTTGTCGTGTCTTGCTTCATAATACATATGAAGCTTATATGTCTTCTTGGGGTCAAGACCCTTTAATTTAACATAAAGGTCGCCACCGTTATTAACATTATCCATCTGCACCATACTAAAGAGCGCCTTGTTCTTATCCTTAGAAACAAACTCCCAAGCAGAAATTCTTGTGGGAATTGTAGCCTGCTCGTAGGGGGACAGGATGCGGTAATAATCACCGTGGTTAATTGTGAAATAATGCTTCTTATAAAGCTCGGACATAAGTGCCATTTCTTTTTTGGAGGTCTCGGTTTCGTGCATAGGGTCAAGTTCAAAACCGAAGGTACCTGCCATAGCTGTAACACCGCGGGTAAATACCGAGGTATGATGGAAGGTATTAATATTAGGTGCATAGGCTATATGCGCGCCCATAGTAGAAATGGGGTAAATAAGTGATGTACCGTACTGAATCTTAAAGCGGTGTGCAGGGTCGGTATTATCACTGCACCAGATTTGAGGTGAGTAGTAAAGCATACCTGCATCAAATCTACCGCCGCCGCCGTTGCAGTTTTCAATAAGCAGGTCGGGGAATTCAGTTACTATACGTTCCATAAGGTCGTAAACACCCATAATATAGCGGTGATAGAATTCGCCCTGTCTGTCTACAGGAAGCTCTCTTGAATAAGCGTCGGTGATATTTCTATTCATATCCCACTTAATATAGCGGATAGGACAGGATGAAATAACCTTTTTCATCTGCTCAAAGATGTTATCGCGGATTTCTTTTCTTGTAAGGTCAAGGGTTAACTGCCAACGGTTCTTCATAGGCTCACGTGCAGGCACGCGGATGCAGTAATCGGGGTGTGCTTTATAAAGGTCGCTTTCCTCTGAAATGTTTTCGGGTTCAAACCAAACACCAAGCTCCATACCTTTATCATTAAGGCGCTTGCAAAGACCCTCCATACCGTTAGGAAGCTTTTTCTTGTCAACATACCAGTCACCAAGGCTTGTATTATCCCAATCTCTGTGACCAAACCAACCGTCGTCAACAACAAGCATTTCAACGCCGAATTCCTTAGCATCGGTTGCAATTTCTACGAGTTTATCCTCGTTAAAATCAAAAACGGTTGCTTCCCAGTTATTAATAAGCACAGGACGGCGGGCATCCTTCCACTTGCCTCGGCAAACATTATAACGGATAATGTCGTGGAAGCCGTGAGAAAGTGCCGCAAGACCCGAATTGCTGTAGGACATAATTACCTCAGGGGTGGTAAAGGCTTCGCCGTCTTCAAGCTTCCAACAAAAGCCTGTAGGATTAATACCCATTGAAAGCCGTGTGCGACCTACATGGTCAAGCTCGGCAGTAATAGCAAAGCTACCGCTGTAAACAAGGGTTGCACCTATACATTCGCCGTGGTCTTCATCGGCATTATTATCACAAAGAATGATTGAGTTATTTGAGAAATGACCTGTAGAGCCAAGCGTACTGTCAACAGTAATCTTACCGTGACGTAAAGGTGTACGCTCGGTATAACGCTCATTATTGGGCATACCGTAGAAGGTAATTGCATCAAACTCTTTTTTATGTATATCAAGGTTCATAGTAAGTGCAGACTCGATAAAGAAGTCCTTACCTGTTTTATTAATAATGCGTGTACTGCGCATTATCTGGTCGTGACCTTCGATAATGCTATAGTAAAGCTCAACATAAAGCTCGAAAACAGTATCCTTTAAAGTAATAACCAAGGTTTCCGCCTTTTCGCCATCGTTAAGATATACACTGGGTAGCCCCTCTAAAGCAGGCTTTGTGTCAAGTATTTTATAACTGTGGTAACGCAGGTCTATAGCACGGCTACCGTCAGCAAAACGACCAATAAGGCAGGATGTTCTGAAGTCACCGATACCGAAAACCGAATACTCCTGACGAAGTGCGTGAGGACAAAATTTTGCATGCCCCTTCATCTCATAATCGTCATAAGTAACCTCGGGATAGGTCATAGCGCGTCCTACACCGCTGTTATGACGAAGATATGTAAGGTTTGCGCCCTCGCTTATTTTTTCACCGTAATACAAGTGTGTCAACAGATTATACTCCTCTGTTACAAACATTGCATAGGTGGTGTTTGCAGTATTAAGTGCAAAGCTTCTGGTTTTTTCATCAAAAATAATTGCCATATTAGCTCCTCCGCTCCTCAGCTGACTAGAGTCAGCCCATATTAATCATAGATATTATACCTACAAAATTTATTGTTTGCAAGCATATTTCCAAACTTTGTGATTTTTCTATTAAATAGACAAATAATATTAAATTTAATTATATATATTACTTACAAAAACAGTAAAAGCGCGGAATTACCGCGCTTTTCAAACTTAATAATCGGTGATATTGAGCTCCTGTCTCAGTCTTTTGGCATCCCCGTCAAATAAATATCCCTTAATCCCTACCTTTTCAGCACCCGAAATATTCTTCGGACTGTCATCTATAAAAATACATTCATCTGCATTAAGGTTATATGTATCAAGCAGGTACCTGAATATTTTTATATCGGGCTTAACAATACCTATAGGTCCCGAAAACACAAGTCCGTCAAAAAGTGATAATAACTCACTTACCCAGGCGTTTTTGTGATAATTCTCCGCAAAGCCGATGCTTATATTAGAAAGAAGATAAAGCTTTCCACTCTGCGTCTTAATATCCGCCACCAACTTCTGCATACCGTCAATAGGGGTTTTAAGACCTATCCAACCGTCATAAACAAGGCATGCGCCCTCGTGCAGTTCTTTGGGCAAACGACTGCAAATGCCCGACTTTACCTCATCATCGGTAATAGTACCGGCATCCAGTTTATCCCAATAAAGTCTATCAAAAACGATTTCACTAACGACTTTTCTTTTATTTTCGTCTTTTATATGAATAGCGGTCAACTCGTCAGGGTTAAAACGAGCTAAAACATTACCAAAATCGAATATGTAATTTTTAATCATAAAATCATTCTCTCTAATTTTTTGTAAAGTTTAAAAGAGCCTATCCTAACAGACAGACTCTTTTTAATGTGGCGGAGAGGAGGGGATTCGAACCCCTGAACGGGTATTAGCCGTTACACGATTTCCAATCGTGCGCCTTAGACCAGCTCAGCCACCTCTCCAAACAGGACTAAAATATTATACTTGATAATAATACAAAAATCAAGTCTTTTTTTACAAAAGTTTTTTACTCTATTTCTATAATCACTTTATTTGGAAGACAGGCTATAACCTCTCCCCTTTTAGAAATCGGTTTATGGTTTACGCAAACCTGATTTTTACAGGTGGCGCTTTCTACAAAAACGCTCCCATTTTCTATTTTTATAATATTTGTTTCTAAATCAAAAACGGTATCCTCGGTAATATTTACAGTGTGAATAACCTCGTTATCCCTTGAAATTTTCACGGTTTTACCCTCAGTGACGCCGAATATGAAAATAACAAATATAACAAGCGCTACGGTCAGCACCGACAGCACTATTACTATATCTCCCTTTTTCATTCTTGGCACCTACCCTAAAAATCATTTTTTATATTTTAACACATCTTTACAAAAATTAAAAGTGTGGTATACTGTAAATATGAAAAAAATTACATTTATTTACCTGATTATTCTGGCATCCGGTCTTTGCGGATGCAGTGGCTTTGCCGCAAATAGTGAAACACGATTTGTACTTGACACCGTAGCCACCGTTACTGCCGACTGCAGTGACGAAGTGCTTGACGGTGCTTTTGAGGTTTGCAAGAATTATGAAAACCTGTTAAGCCGAACAAAAGAAAACAGCGCGGTTTCTATTCTTAATAATTCAAAGGGGCTTACCGAAACCAACGATGAAACCCTTAGAATAATAGAACGCTCTATTCATTTTGGCAAGCTTTCGGGCGGAAAGTTTGACATTACAATACTGCCTGTAAGCAGTCTTTGGGATTTCGGCAATGAGGTAATACCTACAAAAGACGAAATAGCCGAAGCACTTAAAAATGTTGATTATGAGGCTATAGAAATTAAGGGAAACAAGGTTAATTTAAACGGCAAAAAAATTGACCTTGGCAGTATTGCAAAGGGATATATTGCCGACAAGGTAAAGGAATATCTGATAGAAAACGGTGCGAAAACAGGTATTGTAAACCTTGGCGGAAATGTTGTGGTTTTTGGAAAGACCTATAAGGTTGGTATTATGCGTCCGTTTGGTGAAGACACTATCGCCACGCTTTCTGTTAAGGATAAATCCGTTGTGACCTCGGGCATCTATCAGCGCTATATAGAAAGTGACGGTAAAATTTATCATCACATAATAGATACCGCTACAGGCTACGGGGTAGAAAACGAATTGGCATCGGTGACGATTATTGGTGACAGCTCTATGGACTGTGATGCCCTTTCTACCGTTTGTATGTTGGTGGGTACGAAAAAAGCCACCGAAATTATTGAAAACACACCCGATACAGAGGCGGTTTTCATAGACAGAAACGGCAATCTTTCCTTTACCGACGGAATTTATGAAAAAGAAAATCTTTTATATCTAAAATAATACTATATTTATTAATATTTTTGTGTTATAATTAATAGATACTGATTTGTGAGGTACATTTATGAGTTTATTAAAAACCCTTTTCGGTGATTACAGTAAAAAAGAAATAAAAAGAATTATGCCCCTCGTACAAAAGGTTTTAGAGCTTGAAGAGAAATTTTCTGCTCTTACTGATGCCGAGCTTCGACACAAAACCGCAGAATTCAAGGAGCGTTTAGCCTCAGGCGAAACACTTGACGATATTTTACCCGAGGCCTTTGCCGCTTGCCGAGAGGCAGGCTGGCGTGTGCTTGGAATGAAGCACTTCCCTGTTCAGATTATAGGCGGTGTAATACTTCACCAAGGCAGAATTGCCGAAATGAAGACGGGTGAAGGTAAAACCTTGGTTGCAACCCTGCCCGCTTACCTTAACGCGATTTCAGGCAAGGGCGTTCACATTGTAACGGTTAACGATTATCTCGCTAAGCGTGACTCTGAATGGATGGGCAAGCTTTATCGCTTTATGGGACTTAGTGTCGGTCTTATTATTCACGGTATGGACCATGAGGCTAAAAAGGAAGCTTATAACGCAGATATTACCTACTGCACCAACAATGAACTTGGCTTTGACTATCTGCGCGACAATATGGTAATTTACAAAGAAAAAAAGGTTCAGCGCGAGCATAACTTTGCTATTGTCGATGAGGTGGACTCTATCCTTATAGACGAGGCAAGAACTCCGCTTATTATTTCTGGTCAAAGCGATAAATCCACCGACCTTTACCTTAGAGCTAACAACTTCGCACGCTCGCTTAAAATGGTTAAGGTTAAGGAAATGGACGATAAGGCAAGCGATGAAGACACCAATTACGACGGCGACTATGTTGTGGATGAAAAGGCGCACACTGCAACCCTAACACCTACAGGTGTTGAAAAGGCCGAAACCTATTTTGATATTGAAAACCTTAATGATACCGAAAACATTGCCATTGCCCACCACGTGAATCAGGCAATACGCGCATACGGTATTATGAAGCGTGATGTTGACTATGTTGTAAAAGACGGCGAGGTTATAATTGTTGATGAATTTACAGGTCGCCTTATGTACGGCAGACGCTACAACGAGGGTCTTCATCAGGCAATAGAGGCTAAAGAGGGCGTTAAGGTTGCAAAAGAGTCTAAGACACTTGCTACCATAACCTTCCAAAATTTCTTCCGTCTTTACAGCAAGCTTTCGGGTATGACGGGTACCGCTATGACCGAGGAAACTGAATTCCAAGAAATTTACAAGCTTGATGTTATTGAAATTCCCACAAACAAGCCGCTCGCCCGTATCGACGAAAATGATGTGGTTTACAAGAGCGAAAAGGCAAAATACTTTGCAGTAATTGACAAGATTGTAGAAAGCCACGGGAAAGGTCAGCCTGTGCTTGTTGGTACTGTAACCATTGAAAAATCAGAACTGCTTTCGGCTATGCTTAAAAAACGCGGCATCAAGCACAATGTACTTAATGCTAAGCACCACGAAAAAGAGGCTGAAATCATAGCTCAGGCAGGTAAACTCGGTGCTGTTACCATTGCTACCAATATGGCAGGACGTGGTACCGATATTATGCTTGGCGGCAATGCCGAATATTTAGCAAAAGCCGCTCTCAGACACGACGGACTCAGCGAAGAAATGATAACCGAAGCCACAGGCTTTGCCGAGACAGATGATAGTGAAATCATAAGCGCTCGCGAACTTTATAAAACCTATTACGATAAATTCAAGGAAGAAATCGCACCCGAAGCCGAAGCCGTACGAAATGCAGGCGGTCTTTGCATAATCGGTACAGAGCGCCACGATTCAAGAAGAATTGACAATCAGCTCCGCGGCCGTGCAGGCCGTCAGGGTGACCCGGGTAATACACAGTTCTTTATTTCTCTTGAGGATGACCTAATGCGTCTTTTCGGCGGAGAAAGAATTTCAACCCTTATGAACACACTCCGTGTTGAAGAAAACACTCCCCTTGAAAGCGGAATGTTATCCAAAACCATTGAGGGCGCTCAAAAGAAAAAGGAGGGCATGAACTTTGCCATCCGTAAAAACGTGCTTCAGTATGATGACGTAATGAATAAACAGCGTGAGCTTATTTACACTCAGCGAAACCGCGTGCTTAACGGTGACGATATTACCGACACCATAAAGAAGATGATTGATGATACCATTGACTCTTACTGCACAATTTACCTTGCTGACAGTATTCACGACAATTGGGAGCTTGACTCACTTCGCAAGCATTTTCTTGGCTGGATTACCACTCCCGACGATTTTCATTTCACACCTGAGGAGCTCGGTAACACATCAAAAGAAGAGGTTGCAGAGCAGTTAAAGAATAAAGCCGCCGAAATTTATGCCGAGCGTGAGGCTGAATACGGCGAAGATGTTATGCGTGAAATGGAGCGCGTAATGTTGCTTAGAAGCGTTGACACTAACTGGATGGACCACATTGATGCTATGGACCAACTGCGTCAGGGTATAGGTCTTAGAGCCTACGGTCAGCACGACCCCGTTGTTGAATACCGTAATGACAGCTATGATATGTTTGAGGGTATGACAAACGCTATCCGCGAGCAGACCGCCAAGCTTGTTATGACGGTCAGAATTCGCAAAAACGAAGAGGTTAAGCGCGAAAAGGTTGCCGAAGAAACCTCTACAGGTGATAATAAGCCCCTTACCGTTAAAGGCAAGGGCGCTGTAGGCAAAAATGCACTTTGCCCCTGCGGTAGCGGTAAGAAATACAAGCGTTGCTGCGGCAAGGATATTGATTAGGGGTGTCGGCTTGGAAAAGGTACTGTTACACTGTTGCTGTGCACCCTGCTCGGTTTCCTGTATTGGGCCATTAAGGGAAGAAGGCATAGAGCCTGTAGCCTTTTGGTACAACCCCAATATTCACCCTTTTAAAGAATATGAGGTCAGACGCGACTGTCTTATAGAATACACCGAAAAACTCGGTGTAGAGCTTATTGTTTGCGAGGATTACGGACTTCGCGAGTTTGTAAAGAATGTTGCAGGCGATATAGAAAGCCGATGTCGTTATTGCTATGAGCACCGCTTGGAAGAAACTGCAAAATATGCCGCACAAAACGGTTTTAAGGCTTTTACCTCTACCCTCTTTGCAAGCATCTATCAAAATCACGAGCTAATGCTTGAAGCCGCTAAAACGTACGCCAAGAAGTACGGTGTGGAATTCCTCTACCGTGATTTCAGACCGAATTTCAAAAACGGCAATCAGAGGGCGCGTGAAGAGGGACTTTATATGCAAAAATACTGCGGTTGCATTTTCTCCGAAGAGGACAGATATATAAAGCAGATAAACCGCGACAAAGAAAAATTCAGTAAATAGCAAAAAGGGGCTGCCTCACTTTTTCTTAGTGAGACAGCCCCTTTTCACGTTATTTATTATACTATTAATCTTTTTTCGGGGTTGAGCTTCATTTCGCGAACTTCCTTGCAAACGCGCTGAATTGTAGCCTCATAACGCTCCCAACGTTCAGGATAATCACGGTCAAGAAGTATGTCAAGCGATGGGCTCTTATATCCCCAGGTTTTCCAAGTGTAAAGATGAATTCCGCCCGGATGCTCCTGCTCTTTAAGTAGCTTTAGGAAAAATTCAAGATGAGCTATGCAGTAATCCTCATCATTGAAATATCCACCCCAGGTATAACGGTGCTGAGCTGCAGGATAGAACCAGATATTAGGCTCGCCAATCATCAAATCCTTAAGCTTTTGGGTATAGGTGCGGTAATAAGCCTCACCGCTGTCTATTTCAGGCATTTTTTGTTGTAGCTTTTCAAACTGCTTAGCCATTGTGTGCTGATATTCGGGTCTTACATCATAGTCATAGCTGTCAAAACCGATATCGGTAATATATTTACTTGCAAATTTCTCAAACTGAATGTTACTGTTTGGGTCATCGGGATTTCCCTTGTGGCCTGTTATCTCGTATGTAGAGAAAACAGGATAAATACGCTTACCGTATTCCTCGTAGAGCGCTTTAGTCATATCAAGGAAGTCCTGATTGGACTGACCCGAAAGCAGAGGCTCATCCCAATGGAAACCGGCAACAACATCCCAAAGACCTTCCTCTTGAAGCCTTTTGATACTGGGTTCACTCCTCTTCATAAACTCACCGAGAGTTTCCTTTTTGCTGTTGAAAGCACCCTGATAAAGCCATACCATATTGCCGTATTCCTGCGCAAAACGGCACTGCATTATAGCTTGACCAATTTCACCCAAACCCTCTGTAAAACCGTTGCAGTAACCCTTTTTAATGATACGCTCAATCTCCTGCGGACCGATTCTTCCCACGCTTAAATGGTAAATCATAAAACCGCATTTGTCCATTGCCGAATAACTCATTGTTATCCCTCCGTTTGCAAAATATTTTTTACCAACAAAAGCCAAAAGCATTTTGTTAGGCTGACGAATAATTCGAACCTGATTATTCGTGTTTGCCATGGTCATTATACCAAACAAAAAATTATAGTGTCAATAACGCTTTCCACAAAAAAGATCATTTTTTAAGCATTTTGACAATAAAAAAATAAAAAAATAAAAAAATACTTGTTTAAAAAGCTTCAAAAAGGGTTGACCTTTTCGCATTACTTTGATATAATAATTGTTGTTTCAAATATTATTTTTATGGAGACGTATCGAAGTGGTCATAACGGGGC